>JBGPZN010000551.1:0-2488 GCA_041493815.1 Methylomirabilia bacterium | reverse complement strand
TCGAAGCGCTCCCTGGTCACCATGGCTGGCTCGTCGTCACCGCATCCTCGACAGGTCGATGGTGAAGCGGCTCACGTCGCGGCCGTCGGAATCGGCGACGGCGAGCTCGACGCGGTCTTGGCCGTTCAGGTCGCGGATCGGAAAACCGTACACGCAGCGGGCCACGTAGGCGCCGTCGTCCTGGCGCGGGGCGGTGCGCTCGTTCTGCACGAAGGTCGCCTTGATGTCGCGGGTGCCGTCCACCAGCCGGGGCACGTAGTGGCGCGCGAAATCCTCGCTCCGCCCGCGCAGGTTGACCCACACGATCAGGCGCTGGGCGTCCTGCTTGAGCACGCGATCGATCTCGAGCGGCTTGAGCGGGTCGCTCTTGAAGGTGGCGTTGCGGGCGGCCAGGAGCAGCCGGTGGAACGGCGTGAGCACGAGGAGGGTCTCGCCGCCGTCGCCGCTGACCCGCCACTCGCGATCGAAGCTCTCGATCAGCGTGCTGCGCTCGCCGGCCTTCAGCGCGGCCTGCTTGGCGCCATCGTCGAGGATGAACGAGGCGGCCGCCGCGCCGCCGCCGGCCGCGAGCAGCACGAGGGCGACGCTCACGACCAGCGCGCGGATCACTTCGTCGCGCCCACCACGACCCGGCTGAACGTGTCGGGCCCGAAGAAGCGCGCGGCCACCCGCTGCACGTCGGCGGCGGTCACCCTGGCGATGCCGGCCTTGTAGCGGTCGGCGTAGTCGAGGCCGAGCCCCTGCTGCTCGATGGCGACGACGAAGTCCGCGACCTTGGCGGTCGTGTCCAGCCGCAGCGGGAAGCTGCCGATCAGGTAGTCCTTGGCCAGCCACAGCTCATCTTCCTTGACGGGGTCGCGCGCCATGCGGCCCTGCTCGTCGCGCAGGATGTCAATGACCTTGGCCACCTCGCCGACGCGAGTCTGGGCCGAGACCACGAACGAGGCGCCGTAGCGCGCGGGGGAGACGTAGGCGTAGACAGCGTAGGCGAGACCGCCCTCGTCGCGCACGCGCGTGTAGAGGCGGGACGCCGAGCCGCCGCCCAGCACGTAGGAGGCGACCACCAGCGGGAAGTAGTCGGGGTCGACCTGCCGGACCGCCTGCCGGCCGAGCAGGATCGTCGCCTGCGTCAAATCCTTGGCGATCGTCTCGGTCTGCGGTGGTGCGCCAGCGGCCGCCGGCGGGGCGGCGGGCGGTGGCGTCGATGGTTTCGCCCAGCCGCCCAGGCGCGCCAGCACCTCGCGCCGGGCCTCGGTGACGGTGACGTCGCCGACGACCGCGAGGATGACGCCGTCGGGTCGGACGTGACTGCGGTAGAACGCGAGCACGTCGTCGCGGGTCAGCTTGCCGACGGACTCGATCGTCCCCTCGACCGGCGTGCCGTACGGATGGTTCGCGAAGACCAGGCGCGAGAGCGCCCGGGCCGCCACCGTATTGGGATCTTCCTCCGAGCGCTTGATGGCCGCCTGGATCTGCGAGACCTTTCGCTTCAGCTCGGCCTCGGGAAACGTGGGCGCGAGCATGACCTCGCTGAGCAGGTCGAGGCCGAGGCCGAGGTCGCGCTTGAGCACGGACAGCGAGGCGCTGAGCCCGTCGCGCCCGGCGCCTGCCTCCAGGCTGCCGCCTACGAACTCGATCGCCTCGTCGATCTCGGGCCCGCTGCGCTTGGCGGTGCCACGTGTCAGCAATGCGCCGGTGAGGTTGGCGAGGCCGGCGCGATCGCGCGGCTCGAACACTGCCCCCGCCGGCATGAACGCGCGCACCGCGACGATGGGGACGCCGGGGCGCTCGGCCACCAGCAGGACGATGCCGTTGGGCAGCACCTCGCGGTGGGCGATGGGCGCCGCCGAGGCGGGCGCGGCGACCGGCAGCAGCAGCCCGACCAAGGCCAGGGCGATCAGGCGGCGGTGAATCATGGGGTCAGTCTAACTGCTTCCGGAAGCGCAGGACAGCCAGCGTGAAGACCACCGCGCCGAACGCCGCGAGCGGCAGCAGATTCGGCCACAGGTACTCGAGCCCCACGCCCTTGAGCACGATCCCCCGCACCACCCGCAGGTAGTACGTGAGCGGGATGACCGAGGCGATGTACTGGGCGCCGCGCGGCATCCCCTCGATAGGGAACAGCAGGCCCGAGAGATAGATGGACGGCAAGAACGTCAGGAAGGCGAGCTGCATGGCCTGCGGCACCGTGCGCGAGGCCGTCGAGATGAGGATGCCGATGCCGAGCGTGCCGGACATGAACAGCAGCGACAGCGCGTAGAGGAGCGGCAGGCTCCCGCGGATGGGAACGTCGAAGACGAAGTGCGCGACCAGCAGCGCCATGGTCATCTGCCCGTACGCTGTCAGCAAATTAGGAACGATCTTGCCGAGCAGGAGTTCCCAGCGGCGGATGGGGCTGACGATCAGCGCCTCCAGCGTGCCCTTCTCACGCTCGCGCACGACCGAGACCGCCATGGCGGTGATCGTCGTCTGCATCAGGAGGGCGCCG
>JBGPZN010000645.1:0-2034 GCA_041493815.1 Methylomirabilia bacterium | reverse complement strand
TGCACGCCGCCGGCGTGCCGGCCGCGCCGATCCTCGGCGTGGACCGCGTGCTGTCCGACCCGCAGGTGCGGCATCGCCGCATGGTCGTCGACGTCGACCACCCGCGCCACGGCCCGCTGCCGACGCTGGGAACGCCGGTCAAGGTCGACGGCGCGATGGATCTGCCCCTGACGGCGGCGCCACGCCTGGGTGAGCACACCGACGCGTTGCTGAGTGGACTGCTCGAGTATCCGGCCGAGCGCCTCGCCGCGCTCCGCCGCGACGGAGTGATCAGGTGAAGATCAGTGTATTGGGAGGCGGCAACGGCGCCTTCGCGACGGCCGCGGACCTGGCCCTGGCCGGGCACCGCGTGCGGCTGTGGCGCCGGTCGGACAAGGAGCTGGCGCCGCTGCGGAGCGCCGGCACGATCACGCTCACGGCCGAGGGCCGGCAGGGCGCCGCGCGGCTCGATCGCGCCACCGCGGACCTGGGCGAGGCGCTCGACGGCGCCGAGGTCGTCGTGGTGCCGCTGCCCGCCACGAGCCACGACGATCTGGCCAGGCGCCTGGCGGGCCGCCTGACCGGACGCGAGGTCGTCGTGTTGACCCCGGGCACGCTGGGGACGCTCGTGCTGGCGCGCGGACTGGCGCGGGCCGGCGCCACGCTGCCGCTGGCCTTCGCCGAGACCGGCACGCTCCCGTACCTGACGCGCAAGACGGGTCCCACGACGGTCTCGGCCCCCGTGCGCGCCGCCAACCTCCCGGTCGGCGTGTTCCCGGCCTCGCGCTCGAAGGCGGCGCTGGAGCGCATCGGCGAGCTCTTCCCGGTCACGCGCCCCTGCGTCGACGCGCTCGACGCCGCGCTGACCAACGCCGGCGCGGTCATTCACCCGCCGCTGGTGCTGGTGAACGCGGCGTCCATCGACGCCGGCCAGTTCGACGTCCACGCGACGGGGACGACCGCCAGCGCGCGCCGGCTCATCGACGCGGTCGACGCCGAGCGCGTTGCCGCGCGGCGCGGGCTCGGCTACCCGGCGCCGCACTACGAGCTGGCGACCTACTACGACGACGCACGGGCGGCCGAGGGCCTCTACGGCGCCGGCGCCAAGGACAAGCTGATCGCCAGCGGCCTCTGGCGCGAGGTGCTGACGTACGAGCACCGCTACGTGAGCGAGGACGTGGCGCTGGGGCTGACGCTGCTCGAGTCGGCCGGCCGTACCGCCGGCGTGCCCACGCCGGCCGTCTCCGGGCTGCTCGGCGTCTTCGGCGCACTGCTCGGGCGCGACCTCACCGGCGGCCGCGCGCTCGATCACCTCGGCCTCGGCGACCTCACGCGCCGCGAGGTCCGCACGCTCTTCCACGAAGGCTGGGAGTCGCACGCCTGGTCGAGAGTCGTCAGATGACCATGCGCCTCGAGGATGACGGGGCCGGCGCGCTCACCATCGGCGGCTCGCGCTATCTGCTGATCCGTCCCGAGACGCTGGCGGCGCTGCAGAAGGCGGTCGAGGAGACGGTGGGCCGGCAGGCGGCCGATTGTCTGGCGGCCGGTGGCCGTGCGGGCGGGGCACGCGCGACGGCATCGCTGCCGGGCACGGGCGAGGAGCGTGTGCGCCGGCTCGTCGAGATGGGCGGGGCGATCGGGTGGGGCCAGTTCACGCTCGAGCGCTTCACGAGCGACAGCCTGGTCGTGACGGTTCGCCGCTCGCCGTTTGCCGAGGCGTACGGTGCTTCCGCGACGCCAGTCTGCCACCTCACGCGGGGTGTCCTGCAATCGCTGGCCACGATGACACTCGGCCGCCCGGCGCGGATGATCGAGGCCGAGTGTGCAGCGACTGGCGCCGACCACTGCCGGTTCGAGGCGCGTGTCGAGTGAGAGCGCGCTCGGAAGTGGGCACCAGTAACCGAGGGTTTCCCCTACATCGACTAAGGATTACTCCGACATAGCATTTATATTTACTTGACACGTGACACATGAGAGCCTGGGAGGACGAGGAGGCATGCTAGGCCTCCCGTGAGAGGGCGGTAGCGCCAAATGTCTGGAACGGATGCCGATGGT
>JBGPZN010000061.1:0-11183 GCA_041493815.1 Methylomirabilia bacterium | reverse complement strand
GCGGGGGTTCGGGGCCGTACGGGGTATTTTCTGTTGGGTGTGCGGGGGGCGCGACGCTGGGGGGGGGGCGGGGGGGGGGGCGAAGCCGGCGAGGGGACCCGGGCTCCCCGAGGCAGAAGGTCGCGCGGGTCCCCTCGCCGGCTTCGCCCCGCCCGCCGCCCCTGCCTCCACTTTGCGGACGAGCTCGACCAGATCGTCTTCCAGCTCCCCGGCCAGCACGCTGTCGGCGCAAGCGTCCAGCAGCTCGTCGGCATTGAGCGCGGCGTACAACCCGTACACGCAGATGTGGGCGGTGGGGTTGAGGGCGCGGATGCGCTTGGCGGCGATCGCCCCGAGGCGCAGGGCGGTATGCATCGGGACCGAGATCGCGATGAAGCGGGCGCGGGTGATCTTCTCGGGGTCGAGGGGCTCGACCGACAAATCGAGCACCGCCGGGGCGTAGCCGGCGCGCTCGAGGAACGCCGCCGGCCACGCCACCGCCAGCGGCTGGTGGCCGAGTTCGTAACAGGCGACGAGAAGGATCTGCCCTGGCGCGCGCATCGGCCCTCAGTGTACCGCCGTGCTATCGTGAGGCGGATTCCAATCCCGGGCAGGAGGCGCACTCGATGGCGGTCAAGATCAGCATCCGGCCGAACGGTCCGTACCTTGTGGAAGGTGACGTCGAGGTGGTGGACGTGAACGGCAACAAGGTCGACACGACCGGACGACCCAAGATCGCGCTCTGCCGCTGCGGCGGGTCGGTGACGAAGCCTTTCTGCGACGGGACGCACAGCAAGATCGGGTTCCAGGCGGCCGAGGCGGCCGTCGCCCAGGAGAAGAAGTAGCCCCGCGCTGTCGACAACGCGCGGGCCGGCGGGGGTGACCCCGCCGGCCCGACGTCGTGGTGGTCTACGCTACCAGCGACCGCCGCCGCCGCCGCGACTGCCGGCCGAGCGGGCCGGGCGCCCGCCGCCGCCGCCACCGCCGCCGGCGGAGGGCGACTTGGCCTTCTCCACCTGCAGCCGCCGACCCTCGTAGTCGCGGCCGTTGAACTTGTTGATGGCCTCGTCGGCCGCCTCGGGCGTCGCCATCTCGACGAAGCCGAAGCCCCGCGAGCGGCCGGTGTCACGATCGGTCACGACGGTCGCCGAGGCGACCTCGCCGCACTCCGCGAACAGACTGCGGAGCTGATCGTTGGACGTGGAAAAGGGAAGACCACCGACGAACAGTTTCTGAGCCATGAACACGTCTCCTTGCAGCAGACCTTCCGCTTCCTTAAGCAACGTCCCAGCACGCGGAAGACCCTACCGGCGACGCGGTCTGATAGCTGATTGAGCCCCGATGGGCCGATCGACCAGACGAACGCAGTGTACTCCTCCCCGGGCGCGCCCGCCACCCCGAGTGGGCCTGGTGGCGGCGTGCTACTATCCGCCTCGGCCTCGCCGTGGAGGACCTCGGAGCATCAGCAGGGAGGAGCCTCATGAGCCAGCTCAACCGCCGCCAGTTCCTCGCCGGTGCCACGGCGGCTGCCGCCGCCACCACGCTCGCCGCGCCGCACGTGCAGGCCCAGAAGTCGGGCGGCACGCTGCGATTCGTCGCCCAGGCCGACCTCAAGATCCTCGACCCGGTGTGGACGACGGCCTACATCACGCGCAACCACTCCTACCTGGTCTACGACACGCTGTTCGGCACCGACGACAAGCTCCAGGTGCGGCCGCAGATGGTGGACAAGCACGGCGTGTCGAAGGACGGGATGAAGTACACCTTCACGCTCCGCGACGGCCTCAAGTGGCACGACGGCCAGCCGGTCGTGGCCGAGGACTGCGTGGAGTCGCTCAAGCGGTGGATGAAGAAGGACCGGTTCGGCCGGCTGCTCGCGGCCCACACGGCGAAGATCACGGCCGCCGATCGCAAGACGTTCACGCTCGAGCTGGGCGAGCGTTTCGGGCCGGTGCTGGAGGCGCTGGGCAAGCCGTCGAGCAACGTGCCATTCATGATGCCCGCGCGCGTGGCCGCCACCTCCGCCGACGAGCAGATCAAGGAGATCGTGGGCTCGGGCCCGTTCAAGTTCTCGAAGGACGAGTGGCAGCCCGGCAACCAGGTGGTCTACGTGCGCAACGCCGACTACGTCCCCCGCAACGAGCCGGCCAGCGGCGCGGCCGGCGGCAAGAAGGTGTTCCTGGACAAGGTGATCTGGCGCTACATGCCCGACCACGCCACGGCGGCGGCGGCCCTGGCGGCCGGCGAAGTGGACTGGTGGGAGATCCCGCCGCTGGACTTCGTCTCCAAGATCGAGCAGAACCCCTCGCTCGCCACCTTCCTGCCCGACCCGCTCGGCACCCAGGGCTGGCTGCGGCCGAACCACCTGCACCCGCCGTTCAACAACAAGAAGGCGCGGCAGGCGCTCGTGGCCATGATGAACCAGGAGACCTATCTGCAGGCGGCGATCGGCGTGGCGAAGTACTACCGGACCTGCCACTCGGTGTTCGCCTGCCAGGGACCGTACGCGAGCAAGGCGGGCGCCGAGGGGCTGGCGAAGCAGAATCTGGAGCGCGCCCGGCAGCTCGTCAAGGAGTCCGGGTACGACGGCCGGCCGGTCACGGTCGTGCACGTGACCGACATCGCGCTCCTCAACGGCGCCGCCCTCGTCACCCGCGAGCTGCTGACGTCGATCGGCTTCAACGTCGACCTCAAGGCGATGGACTGGTCCACCAACCTGGCCGTGCGCGCGAAGAAGGAACCACCCGACAAGGGCGGCTGGAACATCCTGCACACCTGGTGGATGGCGGCCGACGTGATGCACCCGGCCGTGCACTTCGGCGTGTCGGGCGCGGGGCCGGGGGCGTGGTTCGGCTGGCCCGAGATCCCGCAGCTCGAGAAGCTGATCACCGAGTGGGTGCGGGCGACCGACCAGGCCAAGCGCAAGCAGCTCGCCGAGGAGGTCCAGAAGATCGCCCTGGACGAGGTGGCCTACGTGCCGTGGGGCGAGTACGTGTTGCCGACGGCGTTCCGCAAGAACGTCACCGGCATCCAGAAGTTCATCGCGCCGCTGTTCTGGAACGTGTCGATCGCCTGACGCGAGCCCTGAGTGTTCGTCGAGGTCCTTCGGCGCCTGGTGGCCACCATCCCCGTCATGGGCGTGGTGGCCATCGCGGTCTTTGCGCTCCTGCACGTCACGCCGGGCGATCCGGCCGTCATCATCGCCGGCGACTATGCGACCACCGACGACATCGCGCGCATCCGCACCCGGCTCGGCCTCGATCAGCCGTTCCACGCCCAGGTGGCGATCTGGCTCGGCCGCATCGTGCGCGGCGATCTGGGCACCTCGATCTTCTCCGGACTGCCGGTGGCCACCCTCATCGGCCAGCGGGCGGCCACGACGATCTGGCTCACCCTGTTTGCCATGCTGATCAGCGTCGGCATCGGCGTGCCGATCGGCGTGGTAGCGGCGTGGCGCAAGGGCTCGTGGATCGACCGCACGGTGATGGTCTTCGCCGTCTCCGGATTCTCGATGCCCACCTTCTGGCTCGGCTTCATCCTCGTCTACGTCTTCGCGATCACCGCGGGCTGGCTGCCGGTGCAGGGCTACCATCCGCTCGCCGCCGGCCTGTGGCCGTTCCTGAGCCACCTGATCCTGCCGGGGCTCACCCTGTCGGTCGTGTACATGGCGCTGATCGCCCGGATGACGCGGGCCAGCATGCTGGGCGTGCTGGATGAGGACTACATCCGCACCGCGTTCGCCAAGGGGCTGGCGCCGGGCGCCGTGCTCGTGCGTCACGCCCTCAAGAACGCGTCGCTGCCGGTGGTGACGATCATCGGCCTCGGCTTCGCGCTGCTCATCGGCGGCGCCGTGGTGACCGAGAGCGTCTTCGCGCTGCCCGGGCTGGGCCGCCTCACCGTGGACGCCATCGTCCGGCGTGACTATCCGGTGATCCAGGGCGTGTTGCTCGTGGTCTCCGGCGTCTACGTGCTCATCAACCTGGTCGTGGACGTCCTCTATGTCGTCCTCGACCCCAGGATCCGTTACTAGTGGGGGGCCCCGAAATGGCCCCCCACACCCCCCAGCGCTCGTCACGCCCCGGCAAAGCCGGGGCGCTCCTCGACAACGCGCCAGCGGCCCGCGACGTGGCCTCTCGCGTCCCGGCGGCTGGAGTGTCGCGGCTGTGGCGCTTCGTGCGGCGGCAGCCCACGTTCGTGGCCGGGCTGGTGGCCCTCCTGCTCATCGGCGCCAGCGGGGTGCTGGCGCCGGTGTGGTGGACAGGCGATCCGCAGCAGATGAAGCCGGTCCAGCGGCTGCAGCCGCCCTCGTCGGCGCGGTGGTTCGGCTCCGACCACTTCGGCCGCGACGTCTACACGCGCACGCTGTATGGCGCGCGCGTCTCGCTGGTGGTCGGCGCCGCGGTCGCGCTGCTGAGTCTGGCGCTCGGCACCACGCTGGGGCTGGTGATCGGCTTCTACCGGCGGCTGGACACGGTGCTGATGCGGGTGATGGACGGATTGATGGCGATCCCGGCCATCCTGCTCGCGCTGGCGCTGATGGCGATGATGCGCGGCAGCGTCCGCAACGTGGTCATCGCGCTGGTGATCCCGGAGATCCCGCGGGTGATCCGGCTCGTGCGCGCCTCGGTGCTCTCGCTGCGCGAGCACACGATGGTGGAGGCGGCCCGGGCGCTCGGCGTCGGGACGCCCCGCATCCTGCTGCGCTACATCCTGCCGGCGCTGGTGGCGCCGCTGATCGTGCAGGCCACCTACATGTGCGCCTCGGCCATCCTGTTCGAGGCCTATCTCTCGTTCCTCGGCGCCGGCACGCCGCCGCACATCCCGTCGTGGGGCAACATCATGGCCGAGGGGAAGACCTACGTGCAGCTCGCGTTCTGGATCATCCTGTTCCCGGGGCTATTCCTGGCGCTGACGGTGCTGGCCATCAACCTGGTCGGCGACGGCCTGCGCGACCTGCTCAACGTCCGCGGCTGAGGGGCCCGGCGGCCGCGGCGCTCACTCTTCCAGCGCCGCGATCCGCTTGTCGATCTCGGCCCGGGGTACCGCACCGATCACGGTGTCGACCGCCTCGCCGTTCTTGAAGAAGATCAGCGTGGGGATCGAGCGGATCGAGAACCGCCCCGCCAGCCCCGGCTGCTCGTCGACGTTGACCTTGCCCACGGTCACGTGGTCGGCCTGCTCCTGCGCGACCGCGTCGAGCACGGGGCCCAGCACCCGGCACGGGCCACACCACGTCGCCCAGAAATCCACCACGAGGCGCGGATGCGCGGCCAGCGCCTCGTCGAAGCTGGCCTCGGTCAGCGCAATCGTCTTCGTCCCGGATGTCATCGTCCTCTCCTCCGGTCTTGAGACGCGAGCGGGGACCGGTGGGATTCGGAACGGCTACTTCGCGTTCGCGACCTTGTCCCACCACTCCGCGTACTGCTGCTTGTACGGCGGCCAGATCTTGTCCTCGGCCACCTTGCGGAACGAGGCGACGTCGGCGGCGTTGACCTTCATGCCCTTGGCCTCGAGGAGCTCCCTGGCCTTGGCGAGGTTGTCGACGCTCTCCGTCAGCTCGCGGATCTTCTTCTGCGCCTCGCGCCCCACGTCGAGGAGCAGCTTCTGCTGATCGGCCGTCAGGCTCTTCCAGATGTCCAGGTTCATCACCAGCAGCGTGGGGCCGTAGTTGTGGAAGGTCATCGAGACGTACTTGGAGACCTCGTAGATCTTCAAGGCGTTGATGTTGTAGATCGGCAGGTCGGCGCCGTCGATGACGCCCTGCTGGGCGGCCGGGATCACCTCGCCCCACGCCATCGGCACCGCGCTGGCCCCCAGCCCGTTGACGGTGTCGGCGAAGACGCGGCCCTGCTGCACGCGCATCTTGAGCCCCTTGAGGTCGGCCGGCGTGGCGATCGGCTTGCGGTTGTTCCAGAAGTGCCGGAAGCCGTAGTCGTAGAAGAAGAGGATCTTGACCTTGTACTTCTTCTGGAACGTCTCGTCCAGCTGGCGGCCGATCTCGCCGTTGAACATCGCATAGGCGTGGTTGTAGTCGCGCACCAGGTAGGGCGTGAGGAACACGCACATCTCCGGGAACACCGTGCAGGCGGCGCCGGCCGGCGTGCCGAGCGCAATGTTGCCGGACTTCACGGCGTCCATGATCTCGAGCTCCTTGCTGAGGAGCGTGCCGCCGTGGAACACCACGTTGAGGGTGCCGTTGGAGCGTCGGGTGGCCTCCTCGGCCATGTACTTGAACCCGATGGCGCTGGACTCCGGCGGCCCGATGATGTGGACGAGGTCGAGCTTGCGCGGTGTGCTCTGGGCCTGGGACGGGCCCGGGCCGGCGGAGCCCGCCAGGACCAGGCCGAGCACGACGGCCGCGGCGGCGGCGTAACGGATCGACTTCCTCATGGGCGTCTCCTCCGGACGAGCGGCGTTGAGAGCGTCACCATAGCGCGGTATCGGGCGCGGGTTGTCAAGCCGCTGCGCGTCGCCGCGCCGTTTGACAACCCGCGGCCCCACGGTCTACGATCCGCGCGCGTGAAAGCCCTCGGCCGCACGGTCGCATGGGTTCCCCACATCGTGCTCACCGCGCTGATGCTGCTCGCCATGGTCGACATGCTGGTCGGTGTGTTCCTGCGCTACGTCGGGACGTGGGTCTCGGCCACGTTCGACCTGCCGTCCGTCCGTTTCTTCTGGGTGGAGGAGATCGGCGAGTACGCGCTGGCCTGGCTGACGTTCATCGGGGCCGCCCTCGGCATCCGGCGCGGCACGCACTTTGCCGTCTCCATCCTGACCGAGCGGTTCCCGCCGGGTCTGCGGCGCGCCGTCTTCACGGCCCACTACGTCATCCTCGCGGGCTTCGGCGCGCTGGTGGCGGTGTTCGGCTGGCAGGTGAGCGAGCTCAACAGCCAGTCGTTCTCGCCGGCGCTCGGCCTGAATCTCCGGTGGCTCTACCTCTCGTCGGTGATGGGCGGCGTCCTCATCGTCGTCTACAGCCTGGCCACGCTGAGCGACGTCTGGCACGGGCGGGTGCCGGGCGCGGCCGGGGGCCACTGAGCCGTGCTCGTCGGCATCGTCGTCACGACCTTCCTTGTGCTCACCGCGCTGTCGTTGCCGATCGTGTTCGCGCTCGGCATGGCCGGCTTCGCCGGATTGGTGGCCGGCAACTTCTCGCTCCAGAAGCTGCCCTCGAGCCTGGTGGCCGGCTCGCAGAGCTGGGTGCTGCTGGCGATCCCCACGTTCGTGTTCGCCGGCAGCCTCATGGAGCGCTGCGGGATGTCCTACGCGCTCGTGAATCTGGCCCGGGCCCTGATCGGCTGGGTCCGCGGCGGCCTCGGCATGTCGGTCGTGCTGGCCGAGTACTTCTTCTCCGGCATCTCCGGCTCCACGATCGCCGACGTCTCCGCCATCGGCGCCATGCTCACGCCGCCGATGCTGCGGGCCGGCTACAAGCCCGAGCACGCCGTCTCGCTGGTGGCCTCGGCGACGGCCATGGGGATCCTGGTGCCGCCGGCGATCTTCATGATCGTGCTCGGACAGGTGACCGACACGTCGGTCGTCGCCATCTTCCTGGCCGGCTTCATCCCGGCCGCGGTCACCGCCGCCTGCCTGATGGTGGTCATCTTCGTCCAGGCTCATCGCCTCGGCTGGCCCAAGGACGAGCGGCCGACGTCGGCGCAGTTCCAGGTCGCCGTCCGCGCCTCGCTGGTCCCGATGGTGGTGCCGCTGCTCATCGTGGCCGGCTTCTACTTCGGCGCGTTCACCGCCACCGAGGCCGGGGCGCTCGTCGCCGCCTACGCGGTGGCGGCTGCGCTGCTCTACTATCGCAACGTCACGCTGCGAGAGATGCTGAAGCTGGTCCACGAGAGCGCGCTGCTCACGGCGGCGGTCGTGTTCCTCCTCGCCGTGGCCAGCGTCTACCAGTTCCTGATGGGCATGCTCGGCGTGCCGGCGCTGATGGGCGAGCTGCTGCGGCCGCTGCAGACCACGCCGTGGCTGTTCCTGCTGGCGGTGTCGCTCATCGTCGTCGCCTTCGGCATGGTGCTGGAAGGGCTGCCGGCGGCGGTGGTGCTCATCCCGGTCATCTTTCCGATCGCCAAGCAGATCGGCATCCACCCGATCCACTTCAACATCGTCCTCACGGCGGCGGTCGGCATCGGCCTGTTCCTGCCGCCGATCGGCGTGGGCCTGCTCATGGCGCTGCGCTTCGCCGACATCAGCGTCGGCCAGCACTTCCGCTCGTACTGGCCGTACCTGGTCGCGCTGTTCGTGGGCCTCATGATCCTGATCCTGTTGCCGGAGATCACGCTCTTCTTGCCGCGACGCGCGGGGATGGTGCGCTGAGATGCGACATAGCGATGAGCGGATCCTGACCACCCACGTCGGCAGCATCCCGCGCAACCCGGCGCTGCGCGACCTGCTCGTGCGCCAGGACGCCGGCGAGCCCGTCGACGCCGCCGAGCTGGCGCGCCAGGCCGAGGCGGCCGTGCGCGACGTCATCACGCGCCAGCTCGCCGCCGGCATCGACGTCGGCAACGACGGCGAGCAGCCGCGGGCGGGGTTCTCGACGTACGTGGCCCGGCGGATGCGCGGCTTCGGCGGCGAGAGCCGGCGGCCGCTGGCGCGCGACCTCATCGAGCATCCCGACTACGCGGAGATGCTCGCGTTCCGGCGCCGGTCGGCCGCCCGCATCGCCAACGCGCCGCAGGCGGTGGCCGAGATCGAGTACGCCGACCTCGGCGAGGCCGCCGCCGAATGCGACCTGTTCACGAAGTGCGCCGCCGCGCTCCCCCAGAAGTTCGCCGAGCCGTTCATGACCGCCGTCTCGCCGGGGACGGCGGCGACCATCCTGCTCAACGCCCACTACGACTCCCACGAGCGCTACATCGCCGCCCTGGCGCGCGAGATGAAGAAGGAGTACGAGCTGATCCACGCGCGCGGGTTCGTCCTCCAGCTCGACTGCCCGGACCTGGCGATGGAGCGCGGGCGGTTCTTCCGGGATGAGCCGCTCGACGGCTTCCTGAAGGCCGTCGAGCTGCACGTCGACGCGATCAACCGGGCGATCGCGGGGATCCCGCCCGAGCGGGTGCGATTGCACTTCTGCTGGGGCAACTACGACGGCCCCCACACGCACGACGTTCCGCTGGAGCCGGTGCTGCCGCTGCTCTACCGCGCCCGGGTCGGCGCGCTGTCGTTGCCGCTGGCCAATCCGCGTCACCAGCACGAGGTCAAGGTGCTCAAGCGTCTGCCGCCGCCGCCCTCGATGCTGATCCTGCCGGGCGTGATCGACACGACCACCAACTACGTGGAGCACCCGGAGGTCGTGGCCGACCGCATCGAGGCGGTCGTCGACGCGGTCGGGGCCCGCGAGCGGGTCATCGCCTCGACCGACTGCGGCTTCGGGACCTTCGCCGGCTCCGAGATGGTGGCGCCCAGCGTCGTGTGGGCCAAGTTGCGCGCGCTGGCCGACGGCGCCGCCCTCGCCAGCCGGCGGCTCTGGCGCTAGACTCGGCCATCGCGAACCCACGCTCGCCCGATGGAGGCGCCCGATGATCGTTACCACTGCCCGATTGGTCCTGCTGACTCTGATCCTCGCCCTCGGCGTCGCGGCGCCGGCCGTCGCCCAACCGGCCGGGACGCTCGTGGTCGGCCTGGTCGCCGAGCCCGTGAACCTCGACCCGGCGCAGGTGACGGACCTCAACTCGAACCGGGTCGGTCGCCGCATCGTGGAGACGCTCGTCACCTTCCCCGAGGAGAGCACGCAGATCGTCCCCGGCCTGGCCGAGTCGTGGACGGTGTCGAAGGACGGGCTGCGCTACACCTTCAAGCTCCGCAAGGGCGTGAGCTTCCACGACGGCACGCTCCTCGACGCCGAGGCGGTGAAGTTCTCGATCGATCGGCAGATCAATCCCGAGCATCCGTTCAACAAGCTCGGCAAGTATCCCTTCGCGAACTTCTTCTTCGGCAACATCAAGGCGGTCGAGGTCATCGATCCGCTGACCGTGGAGTTCGTCCTCAAGGAGCCGCGCGCCTCGTTCCTGGCCGTGCTCACCGCCGGCGCCGCCTCGATCGTCAGCCCGACCGCCGTCCGGAAGTACGGTCAGGACTACGCGCTCACCCCCGTCGGCACCGGGCCGTTCAAGTACGTCTCGTGGGAGCGCGGCCAGCGCGTGGTGCTGGAGAAGAACGCGAGCTACTGGCGATTCTCCGTCAAGCTCGATCGCGTCATCTATCGCCCGATCGTCGAGGACCAGGCCCGGCTGACCGAGCTGCTGACCGGCGCCCTCGACCTCATCGTCGGCACGCCGCCCGACTACGTGGGACAGCTCGAGGCCAACCCGAAGGTGACGCTGCTCAAGCAGGTCGGCGCCCACGTCTGGTACCTCGGCATCAACAACCAGAAGAAGCCGTTCGACGACAAGCGTGTGCGGCAGGCGTTGAACTACGCGGTCAACAAGGATGCGATCGTGCGCGACGTCCTCAAGGGCACCGGCTCGCTCTCGGTCGGGCCCGTGCTGCCGAAGACCTGGGGCGCCGACGGCGGGCTCAAGCCGTATCCCTACGATCCCGAGCGCGCGAAGAAGCTCCTGGCCGACGCCGGCCACCCGGCCGGCTTCACGACGACGCTGTGGGTGCCGGAGTCGGGGTCGGGGATGCAGTCGCCCGTGGCCATGTCGACGGTCATCCAGTCGAACCTCAAGGCCGTCGGCGTCAACGTGTCGCTGCAGACGATGGAGTGGGGCGCGTACCTGGCCAAGCTGCGCAGCAAAGAGCAGGAGCTCTTCGCGCTGTCGTGGATGGCGGGCAACGAGGACCCCGACATGGTGATGTACCCGCTGCTGCACTCGAGCCAGTGGACGCCGAACGGGCCCAACCGCGCGCTGTACAAGAACGAGAGGTTCGACGAGATGCTGCACCAGGCGCGGCTGACGACCGATGAGAAGAAGCGGGCCGACCTCTATCGCCAGGCCCAGCGCATCCTGGTCGACGACGCGCCGTGGATCTTCGTCGACCACGAGATCCAGACCGCTGCCCACGCCAAGCGCGTGCAGGGGTTCAAGCTCCACCCGAGCTTCGATCTCCGCGTCGAGACGATCTCGCTGAGGTGAGGCGCTACCTCGCCCGCCGGCTCCTGCTGCTGGTGCCGGTCCTGGCGGGCGTGTCGATCGTCATCTTCATGGTGCTGCACCTCTCCCCCGGCGACCCGGTGGAGATCATGCTCG
>JBGPZN010000188.1:0-6635 GCA_041493815.1 Methylomirabilia bacterium | reverse complement strand
CTCGCGCGGTTTCCCGGCGAGGACGCCAGCGGGCTGGCGGCGCTGGAGACGCTCGACGACCTCGATCGCTACACGTACCTGGTGGCGGGCTGCGTGGGCGAGTTCTGGACCGATCTGCACATCGCCCATCGCCCGCGGCTGGCCGGCTGGGACGCGGCGGCCATGCGGGCCACGGGCGTGCGCTTCGGCAAGGCGCTGCAGATGACAAACGTGCTGCGCGACGTGCCGAGCGATCTGGCCCACGGGCGCTGTTACCTGCCGGCCCGCGAGCTGGCCGGGCTCGGCCTCGGGCCGGCCGACCTGCTCGAGCCCGCCGGCGCCGCCCGCGCGCGGCCCCTGCTGCACCGGTTGCTCGGGCTCACCCTCGATCACTACGAGGCCGCGTGGCGCTACACGCTGGCCATTCCGCGCCGCGAGTGGCGGATGCGGCTGGCCTGCACGTGGCCGCTGCTCATCGGCCAGGCGACGCTCGAGGCGCTCGCGGCCCGGCGCAACCCGTTCGCGTCGGCACCCGTGAAGGTTGCGCGCGCCGACGTGCGCGCGATCCTGGCCGGCTCGACGCTCACCGTATGGTCGAATCGCGCGCTGGCGTCGGCGGGCGCGCGCTGGCGCGCGCGCATCGAGCGACGGCTAGTCGCGTAGATCGAGCGAGAGCAGGGCGGCGGGGTCGATGCGCGAGCCGGCGAGCTGGACGCCGAAGTGCAAGTGCGGGCCGGTCGCCCGTCCGGTGGCGCCGACCGTCCCGAGGCGATGACCGCGCTCGACCAGGTCGCCGTCGATGACGGCCACCGAGTCGAGGTGGAAGTAGAGCGTGTAGAGCCCGAGGCCGTGGTCCACCGCGACGAGGCGCCCCGGGAAGAAGAAGTCGGCCACGAGCGCCACCCGGCCGCCGTTGGCGGCCACCACCGGCGTGCCGCGCTCGGCCGCGTAGTCGGCGCCACTGTGCGGCGCGCGCGGCTGCCCGTTGATGATCCGCCTGGAGCCGAACCCGGTGGGCGCCTCGCTCCCGGCCACCGGCCGCACGAAGCGGCCGCTCCAGAGCCGCTCGGCCGTGATCGTCTGGTAGAGCGTGCGCAGGCGCTCGCCTTCGGACACCGCGCGGCGCTCCGTCTCGGGATCGAGGTCGACCATCGCGGTCGGCAGCGTGAGCCGCTGCACCGGGAAGTCGCGGCGTTGGATCGTCAGGCGCCCGCTCAGGTGGCGCGGCTCGCGGCCCGGCTCGAGGATCGCCAGCCGCCAGCCCTGCGGTTCCGGCTTCACCTCCAGGTCGATGCCCACCACCGCTGCCTGGCCGCCGGCGTACGGGAAGAATGCCAGCGACCGGGAACCCAGCGAACCCTCGATGGCCGCGTCGGCGGCGGCGCCGCGGACGTGGACCCACGCGACGTCGCCAGGATGAAGCCGCGCGGGATGCCAGGTGACGCTCGGGCGCTCGGCGGCCACGGCCGGGAGCGCGAGCAGGACAATGACGACGGCGAGCGCCGCCGCGAGGCGGCCGGCGATCACTCCGGGCGCTGCTGCTGCCGCAGGAACTGCTCGATCTCCGCGACCAGCTCCGAGGCGGGCGGCAGGTCGCTGCCCTGGGCGGGCTCGGCCGGCTGCTCCTCGGGAGCGTCCCGCGACTCCAGCTTGGCCACGTAGGCCCTGATCTTGGCGTTCTGGGCGACGATCTCGGCGAGGTTCTGATCGTACTGGCGCGAGGCCTCCTCGAGGTCGCCGAGGTCAGCCTGCAAGTTCAGCAGCGCCAGCGTCCGCTGGACGAGGGCCAGGGCGGCCTTGGGATTCTCGATGCCGGACACGTAGTGCGGCACGTTCGCCCACACGCTGGCGGTCGCCAGCCCCTGCTCGCGGCACGCGGTGTTGAGCACGCCGACGATGCCGGTGGGCCCCTCGTAGCGCGAGGCCCGCACGCCGAGCTGGGCCGCCAGCTCCGGATCGGAGGCGCTGCCGCTGACGCGCACGGGCCGCGTGTGCGGCACCTCGGCCAGCAGGGCGCCGAGCGTCAGCACCAGCGTGGCCTCGCAGCGGCGGGCCAGCTCCAGCACGTTCGCGCAGTACGTCCGCCACTTGAGGTGCGGCTCGATGGCGACGGCGACGATGAGGTCGCGCGAGAGGCCGGCCCGCGCCACCGAGAACTCCGTGGCCGGCCACACGATCTCCCGCTCGGTCTCCGAGCCGCTCTTGTAGCGCACGTAGGGCCGCGAGAGACCGAAGTGGTAGAACTCCTCGGGGTCGATCTCGGCGAACTTCTCGGCCTGGAAGCTGGTGGCCAGGTAGCGGGCAGCCGTGGTGGCCGCCTCGGCGGCGTCGTTCCAGCCGCTGAAGGCCGTGATGAGGACCGGCCTCCGCAAGCCCTGCGGCAAGCTGTGAATCGTCAGCGGAGCCATCGGTTGGCTGCGAGTCTACCACGGTTGAAACACCGGCCCGGCGCAGGTAGCATTGGGACTGCACGTTGTCCATGAGCCGTGGACGAACCCGTCTGGAGGGTGACCGACATGCGCACCGACCACTGGAAGCTCCTGCTGGCTGTGAGCGCGCTACTCGCCGCGTCGGGATGCGCGTCGAGTGACGAATGGCAAACCTGGAAAGAGCATCCCACCCACTTCGCCTCCGGCGACCACCTGTTCTTCTCGACGCGCAACGCCGAGGGCAGCGCGCCGCGGGTGACGCGACAGGACATCGCGTTGGCGCGTGACCAGGGATGGTGGGGCAAGCCTATCACCGTGAACACGGAGCAGATTCTCGAGCGCTGACAGCGGCCTGACAGCGTCGGCGCCCGGGTGTCATCCGGGCGTCGACACCCCTGGGGCCCCGCCGCCGAAGCCGCCGACAATTCAGGAGGAGCGAGGCATGGCACTGGCCGTGCACCTGGCCTGGAGCATGGACACTTTACCGATCTCCCCGACCGCTCACCGGGCGGCTTCGACCTTTCACCGCGGGCTGGCCGCGGTCGCGCTCGTCGCGCTCGCCCTCACCGGGGTGTCCCCCGCGGCGGCGGCGCCGTCCGATCAGAGCGTGCTGCCGCCCGAGCAGCACACGTCTGAGAAGGGCCGGCGCCTGGCGTCGACCCACGCCGGCGCGCTGCGCGACCTGAGCGCCAAGATCTATCACTGCGTGCCGTGGGTCGAGGTGAAGCGCAACGGCATCGGCTTCTACAAGCCCAAGCACCTCGAAGGCGACATCCGCTACCTCTCGGTCCACCTGTACATCGACCAGCAGCCGTCGCCGGAGTTCGCCGCGTTCACGATCGAGGAGCGCGCGTCGCGGATGTTCTCGCGGTACGTGGGGCCCATGCTCAAGCGCATGGCGCGCCCGTCGGGACTGCTCGCCGACCCCGGGCTCGACGGCTTCACGGTCATCCTCGAGTGGCTGAAGCAGACGCCGGCCACGGCGAGCGCCCGCCCGGTGCACGAAACGATCGCCGTGTTCCTCGAGCGCCCCGTCGTCGCCGACTACGTCGGCGGGCGGATCGCGGGCCGCGACCTGGCCGCCCGGGGACGCGTGCTGGGCTGGGACGGCGAGACGGCGGTCGGCCCGCTACGCCCGGCCTCGTGGGACGACGACTTCGTGTCGACGTACAAGGTCAGCAACTACCAGCTCGCACCTGGCGTTTCCTGTCCGTGACCTGCCCGGAGGGGGGCTAACCCCCCCTTCCGGCGGTCGTCGCGCGCCTGACGGTGCGCTCCTTCCTGCCTCCCCCCCAGACCTAGACCAAAATCAGGATTGCGCCGGCAAAGCCGGCACTCGGACGCGAACGAGCAACGCTCGGGTTGGGGCAGCCTGGGCGTTCGATCAGCGCGTGAGTTCGGTCAACGGGCGAGGTCGCGGCGGAGGACTTTGCGGACGGCGGGGAAGGCGATGTGGCGGTAGGGATCTTGTCGAGGGGGCACCAGCGGAGTTCGGAGACGTCGTCGGCGGCCCGCAGGTGGCGGTGTTCTTCTGGCGCCGCGGGCGCGCACCGGGTCATCGACCAGGCAACGCCCTGCCGGGTGTGACGACCGCGGCCCGCAGATCGACGAGCTGCAAGGACGTCGGCGGCCGCTTCAGCAGCGCCGTGCCCAGCGCCCTGAGCTGCCCGTCCGTCGGCCACCAGAAGTAATTCGCGTCGGCCTCGAGCCGTTCGATCTGCGCCGCTGCGTCTCCAGGGTCGACAGGACCGAGGAGATCCACTCGCCTCATCGCCAGGCGCGTCGCCGCGCTCACGTCGAGCCGTCCGTCCTCCCGCACTCCCTGTCGAAATGGAAGGATCCGCAGCACGCCGACCACGTGGTGGCGATCCACGTCGAGCACGACCTCGAGGAGCTTCAGCTCTCGGCCGGCGCGGGCCGCGGGCAACGCCTCGCCGTCGAACCAGCGCTCGCATGTGGCCGCGGGCACGCGCGTGACCGTTCCGTCGTCTTCAGCGATGAACCAGCGGAGCCCGTACCCCATTCCCACCTCGCCGTGTCGTCGCCGGCGCCTCGACTGTATCCGACTCCATCCAGCCAGCGGGACTCGCGCCGCTTCGTCGATTTGCCTTGCTCGACCCGACTCGCTCGACTATGTTCGAAACTCACGAACAAAAGGGGAGCCGCCAGGACATGGCCCGTGCCGCCCTTCGATCGAGCCGCTCCTTCTCGTATCCCACCGTCTCGGAATCATCCGCGCTCGCTTTCGTACTTCGCGTAGGCGAAGCCGACCCGACCGGCGCGCCCAAGCCACGACTGCTCGACCGCGTCCGCGTAGCCATCCGCGCCAGACATTACAACCGCCGCACCGAGAAGGCCTACGTCGCGTGGATCCGCCGCTACATCTTCTTCCATGACAAGCGCCACCCCGCCGACATGGGGGCGCCCGAAGTCACGCGCTTCCTGAGCTCCCTCGCAGTCGAGGGGAAGGTCGCCGCGTCCACGCAGAACCAAGCGTTGAGCGCCCTGCTCTTCCTGTACGGGAAGGTCCTGGAAGTTGATCTCCCGTGGATGGACGAGATCGTCCGCGCCAAGCGCCCGCAGCGCTTGCCCGTCGTCCTGACCCGGGACGAGGTGCGGGCCGTGCTGCGCCGGCTCGAAGGCACGCCGCGACTCATGGCGTTTCTTCTCTATGGGGCCGGGCTCAGGCTCCTCGAGTGCTGCCGCCTCCGCGTCCAGGACGTGGATTTCGGGACGAACCAGATCGTCGTACGGAGCGGCAAGGGCGACAAGGACCGCGTGACGATGCTGCCGGCCGTAGTGAAGTCGCACCTCGCCCGGCACCTGGAGCGCGTCCGCGAGCAACATCGCTGCGATCTCGAGGCCGGCGCCGGCTGGGTGGAACTGCCGACGGCACTCGCCCGCAAGTACCCGAACGCGGGCCGGGAGTGGGTGTGGCAGTGGGTGTTCCCAGCGACGCGAACGTATGTCGACCGGCTCACGGGCGAGCATCGCCGCCATCACCTGCACGAGTCGGTCTTGCAGCGCGCAGTGAAGCAGGCAGTGTGGCGCGCCGGGATCGCCAAGCGGGCCGGCCCCCACACGCTGCGTCACTCGTTCGCCACGCACTTGCTCGAGGAAGGCCGCGACATCCGGACCGTCCAGGAACTCCTGGGTCATCGCGACGTGTCGACGACGCAGATCTACACGCACGTTCTCAACCGTGGCCCGTCCGGCGTGCGCAGCCCGCTGGACGGGATGCTGGATGCGTGATAACCCCGCCGTTCCGACCAGGATATCCGACGCGTTACACCGCCGCGCCTCGCTGGATAACACAGCCGGGCGGAGCGGGCGAAGGACCGGCAAGTAGCCAGAACCACTGAACCGCCGGAACGCGAACTGGAAACCGCGACCGATGCTACACGCAGCCTCGCTGCAGCGTTTCAGGCGCTACGCTGGTCCGTATATTCACGGACCGAATAGTAGTTAGCGGGACAGGCGCGACGCGGGTGTTCCTGAACAAAGGCAACGGAGCTGATGATGTCGACAGGCCCTGACATCACGTTCAGTGGTCAACAGGAGCTATTCGACAAGATCTCGGCCCAGGTATTTGCCGAGCTTGGAGGAGGCAGTGACAGAGCCTGTGCTGTGGTGGCTGGCGCGCTCTTGGATGACGTGCTCGGGAGACTACTCGAGGCGTATTTGATCGAACACGCTGACGGCGCTGACGAGCTTCTGAGTTCTGAGAACGTGAACGCCCCACTCGGCAGCTTTGGCGCAAGAATCGTTGCGGCCTATGCCGTAGGGTTGTTGCGGCCCGGCGAGAGAGAGGCGCTGCGGAAGGTCAAGAAGATTCGCAACAGCTTTGCGCATGACCTGGAGGTCGACTTTCGCGATGCCCAAGTCTTGCGGCTCTGCGGAGAGCTCGTAGACCTGTGTCCAACGCAGAATTACGGCAACGCAGACCGCAGCCCCAGGCAGCTGTTTCAGGCCTCTGTCGCATTGCTGGCCGGCAGGTTCAGCGAACGCTTGTACTTTGTGAAGACGTTCGGCGTAAGCGGGGGCTTCTCGTCTGCTTTCGTCGCGATGCGGGGGGCCCACGGCTGCACAACGTCGCCCGCTAACACCCGGCTCAACCCGCCAGCCGGCCCCTCGAAGGGCCCGGCCGCGGGTTAGCCGCGGCGTTATGCGCACCGCGTGAGGTCGAGAGGTGAAGAGCGAGAGCGCTTGGCGTCGCCAACGGGTTCT
>JBGPZN010000331.1:0-4281 GCA_041493815.1 Methylomirabilia bacterium | reverse complement strand
AACAGGCCCAGGCCGAGCGCGCGGGGGTTGGCGTGGCAGCTCTCGCACGTCCGGGCCTGGCGCACGACGGTGTGCGGCACGATCGGGTTGTGGGCGAAGCCGAGCTTCTTGAAGTCGTACTCGAGCGTGCCGGCCGGGTTCACGTAGGAGAAGAGCGGCTGGGCGCGCGGCACGAAGGGCACGACCTTGCCGCGCCAGCTGATGCCCAGGATGGGCTCGGGGTCGGCGATGCGCACGCCGGCCGTCAGCCGGAACCAGCCCTGCTTGCTGTGCTGGTCGGCGAGGTTATCGAAGGAGACGTCGACCGGCTTGGCGTAGGCGGTGTAGTCCATCTTGATGTGGCAGCCGTAGCAGGTGGGCGCCCACGCGGTGTGGCAGGTGAAGCACTCGGTCTTGGCCAGGTGCGTGGCCTCGTGGCCCGCCGGCTGCGTCGCGAGCGTGGCGAGCTGCGGGATCGCGTGCGTCCGGCCGGTCAGCTTGCCGACCAGCGTGACGACGCCACCCGGATTGGGCGCGGCGGCGACGAAGACGTTGCGCAGGCGGCGGCCCTGGCTGGTGACGCCGGTGGCGACGCGCTCCGGCGTGCCGTGACACGTCTCGCAGCGGATCTCGACCTCGTAGGTGCGCTTGGCGTAGATCTGCCCGTCGCCGTGCATCTCGCGCTCGGTGTGGCAGTCGATGCACGCCATGCCCCGCGTGAAGTGCACGTCGGGCGTCTGCTGGGTGTAGGAGTGGCCGTGCAGCAGGTCCTGGTCGTACACGAACGTCTGCTTGCCCTCGGGCGGGGCTTCCATCATGCCGCGGAAGTTCATGGCGGTGCGGCCGCCGCCGTTGTGGCAGGTGGCGCACTGGGTGATGGGCACCTGCTTGGTGAGCGCGTGGCGCACGGGCCGGCCCGGGCGCGTCTTGGACATCACAACGTCGCCGCCCTGGTACGTGCCGTCCTCGGCGTAGGGCATGTGGCAGGCCGCGCAGCCGGTGCCGCGCATGTTGCCCTTGAGCGCCTTCGGCTTCGTCCACAGGTGGCAGGACGTGCACTCCTTGCGGAGCAGGTCGAAGAACTCGTTGCCGCTCTCCTTGAACGTGGGCAGCGGCTCGAGCCGGGCGACGGCCCCGGGGGGCAGGGGGTGGCCCTTGGGCAGCGGCAGGCCGGGCGTGGTGGGCACCGGCGCCATCGAGAACGTCACGGCCTCGCGCGTGGGCTGCAGCCCGTTGGGGAACAGCGTGCCGCTCTGCGTCCCCGAGCGGTGCGCCATGATCGAGGACTTCACCCGGGCGGTCACGCTCGTGTGGCAGGAGCCGCACGTGGACTCGACGATGGTGAGGTCGCTCGGGTTCGCCCACATGCCGGTATGGGCCCTGACCAGGTCGGCGGCACTCGCATCGCCGCGATGGCACTGCGTGCAGGTGAGCGGCTTCTTGGGATGGGCGTCCTCGATTCCGCGGTGACAGGTCGAGCACTGATCGACCTTCGCCGCCGCCGCCCAGGCGAGCGCCGGCACCAGCGCGGCGCCGGTCAGCAGGCCGACGAGGATCGCGACCCGGCGCATGCTAGCGCGCTCCCGCCATCACGATCTCGCGTCCCGAGCGAGTGATGTACGTCACCTGGGAGTCGCCGCCCCACGCCGCGGTGACGCGCACGGTATCGACCGGCTCGCCCTCGACGAAAAGCGGCCCGCCGCCGCCGGCGGCCGTCAGCGTGAACGTGACGGTGGCCAGCAGCAGGCTCGGGCGATTGGTTGGGATCGTCAGGCTGGCCGAGGCGCTCGTGGCGGCCAGGCTTCCGGTCAGCGTCGCGGTCGTCGACGCGCTGCCGCCCGTCTGTCCGCTGGCGCTCAGCGTGACCGTCGTTCCCGACGGGATGTTCACGCCGCTCAGCACGACGGAGACCGGGTTGGCCGTCGTCGCCGGCAAGGTGATGTCGGGAAAGGAGAACGAGCCAGCCGGGGCCGCGGGTGCCGCCACGCCCGCGACGGAGGTGATCGTGAGCAGCGGGCCGTTGCTGAGGGCGACGACGGTGGGCTGCGCGAGCGAGGGCGCGACCCCGTTGACGTTGAGCACGGCGGTGCGGGTGAAGGCCTCGACGCGGAGGCGGCCGTTGCCGCCCGTGCCGGACAAGGCGCCGATGACGCTGCTGAGGTTGCCGCCTCGCACGTCGATGTTGCCGTTGTTGCCCGTGACGGTTGTGGCGACGAGCCGCACGGCGCCGCCGGCGCCTCCGCCACCGGCTTGCGGCGAGCCGATGCCACCACCGCCCGCGCCGCCGGCGGCGGTGATGCTGCCCGTGAAGGTGATTGTGCTGGACGACGCGATCAGGATCGCACCGCCGCCGCCCCCGCCTCCGCCACTGAAGGAGCCGAGCCCCGATCCTCCGCCGGCGCCCCCCGAGCCACCGATGATCGGGAGCAGCGCCTCAGTACCATACGTCGGACCACCCAGGCCGCCGTTGGACGAGTTCGTCCCGGCCGTTCCGAAGCTGCCGCCGCCGCCCGAGCCGCTGACCCCGACACTGCCGCCGGGCCCGAGCCCCGAGCCCCCGAGCGTGGCCGCGACGCCGTTGGCGCCCGACCCACCGTCGAAGCCCCCCGGCCCGCCGAGGCCACCGTTGGAGGCCAGCGGGGTGCCGCCGCCTCCGTTGCCGGCGTTGCCGCCACGGATGTCGATCGTGCCGGCGATCGTCACGGCGCCGCTCGCCAGCAGCGTCACCGGCGCGTTGGCGGCGTTGCGCGTGAACTTCAGCGTCACCGCGGCCGGGATGTTGATCGTCGTGAAGTTGAAGACGCCGGAGGGCGGGAGCGTGAGCGTGACGGTGCCGGACACCGGCGCCAGCGCGCCGTCGGCGCCGGTGCTTCCGCTGTCGAACGTCTGTGCCGACGCCCCGGGCGGCGTGGCGACCACGGCGACGGCGAGGGCCAGGGGCAGAATGACCGAGGCGCGCATGGAAGCCTCCTTCGTGCTCATTGCACCGTGAAGACGTTGCCGGCCGTCGGGGCGGCCGATGAGATATGCCCGCCGGCGGTGACCTGAACGACCCGGCCCCCCGGCGATGATCCGCCCGCGATCGTGATCTCGGCGGTGACCGAGCTGCCGTCACCGCTGGGGGTGATCAGGCTGGCGGTGATCGTGCCGTCCGCGACGTTGTTGCGCAGGAACGTGATGGCGGTCGTCTCCGAAAGTCCGGCGCCCGTGAGGGTCAGGGTGAGCGTCGAGCCCACCGGCGCCGACGTCGTGTCGAGCCCGGTGACGACCGGCTCGATCGCGACCGATACCGGGGCGGTACCCGCGAACGACACCGCCGGCGGCGCGACCTGCACCGTCACCGCGGGCGCCGCGGCCAGCCCGGACGACGCGCCCGCGGCGACCTGCACGCTCACCGCGCTGGTGACACTCTTGTCCACGATGGCCGCGGGTGCGGCGAAGGCGACGCTGACCGAACGCGCCGCCGCGTACAGCGGTCCGCCGGGCAGGATCGTGATCTGCGCCGATGCCGTCAGGCTCGTGTCGTCCAGGTGCGTGGCCGTGATCGTCACGGTCGCCGGGAACGGGATGACGGAGGGCGCGGTGTAAAGGCCGCTGGCCGCGATCGTGCCGAGGCTCGGTGCGCCGCCCGCAACGCCGTTGACCGACCACCGGACATTGGTGATCGGGATGCCGCCCTCGGTGGCGCCGAACTGCCGGGTGAGGCCGGCCTGGGCCTCGGTCACGGCGGGGACCACCGCGAGCGCCCCGGCCAGCACGCGGAACGGCGCGGCCGACGTCGCGCTGCCGAGGGGCGTCGTGACCGACAGCGGGCCGGTCGTGGCGCCCGAGGGTACCGAGGCCACCAGGCGGTTGGGCGCGGCCGAGCTGACGACGGCCGGGGTGCCGTTGAACGCCAGCGAGTTCTGGCCCGGCGTGGCGCTGAATCCCTTCCCGAAGACCTGAACGATCGTTCCCGTCCGTCCGATCGACGGCGAGAAGTAGGAGATGCCGACGGCGCCGGGCAACTCGGTGGCGTTGAAGCGCTCGATCTTCAGGATGTTGCCCGTCGCGTCGTACGTGTAGACGGCCACGTCGCCTTGCTGGTTGACGACGGCGCTGAGGCGGTTCAGGTCGTCATACACGTAGTGGATGCTGGCCTGCTGGGCCGTGGCGATGGCCGCGACCACCGGGACGAGCAGAAGGGCCAGGAGCAAACGGATACCCATCTGTGTGCTACGAGCGGCCGCCAGCGGAGGGCGCGTCGCCGACAAGTAAGCCGGGACGATGCGCCGTGAGCGCGGGCCCTGTCAATTGGGGTTT
>JBGPZN010000475.1:0-3030 GCA_041493815.1 Methylomirabilia bacterium | reverse complement strand
GACATGCTGGTCGAGATCGAGAACGCCAAGTCGCTGACGTACTACGCGGCGTGGGCCGTCGACGAGAACGTGCCGGAGGCGCCGCTGGCGGCGTCGATGGCCAAGGCCTACGCCTCCGACACCTACCGCAAGGCAGCCGGCACCGGCATCCAGCTGCACGGCGGCATCGGCTTCACCTGGGAGCACGACCTGCATCTCTACTTCAAGCGCGCGAAGTCGTCGGAGTTCACGTTCGGCGACGCGACGTGGCATCGCGAGCGCGTGGCGCAGCTGATTAATTTGTAGCGGCTGTCAGTTCCTGGCTCTTGTAGTTGACGGGGGCGCGTCGAACGCGCCCCCGTCGTTTTCCATCCAGCCGTTCTCGCCACGCCGTTCGTTCCTGAATTCTTGCAGGTCATCCCCCGGAAGCGACCGTTCGTCAGATTGGTCTGCGGGCGGGCGGGTGGGGTCGTAACGTTGCGCTCACGTAGCGGTCAGGAGGGCGGGCGATGAGCGAGCGGGTGACGGTGAGGGACGTGAGCAAGACGTATCGGCTGGGGAAGGTGACCGTCACGGCGCTGGACGGCGTGTCGCTCGCCGTGAAGGCGGGGGAGTTCCTGGCGGTGGCGGGGCCGTCGGGGAGTGGTAAGACGACTCTGCTGAATCTCATCGGGTGCCTGGACACGCCGACGTCGGGGGAGGTCATGATCGACGGCGAGGCGATCGGCGGACTGTCGGCGGGGCGCCGGGCCGATCTGCGGGCGCGCAAGCTCGGCTTCGTCTTCCAGACGTTCAACCTGATCCCCGTCCTCACCGCGTGGGAGAACGTCGAGTACCCGCTGCTGCTGCAGCGCCGGCGCGGCGACGTGGCCGACCGCGTGCGGGCGGCGCTGGAGCACGTTGGCCTGGCCGACCGCGCGCGGCACCGGCCGCCGGAGCTGTCGGGGGGCCAGCAGCAGCGCGTGGCCATCGCCCGCGCGCTCGTCACCGAGCCCGCGCTCGTGCTCGCCGACGAGCCGACCGCCAACCTCGACAGCCGCACCGGCCACGAGATCGTCGAGCTGATGCGGCGGCTGAACCGCGAGCGCGGCACCACGTTCGTCTTCTCGACCCACGATCCCCGCATCGTCAACGCCGCCGACCGGGTCCTCGAGATCTCCGACGGCCGGCTCCAGCCATGACACGCCCGCACCCCGGGGAGGTTCATTTCATGCCGATGATACGGCGCGGTCTCCGGCCTCTGTCCGTGATCGCCGTCCTCGTTCTGTGGGCCCTGTGGCCCGTCGTCCAGGTCGAGCCGCAGACGGTCGACCTGGTCGCCCAGGGCCGGCAGGCGCTCGAAGCCAAGCGCATCGACGAGGCGATCAACCTGTTCGAGCGCGCGGTGAGCGCTGACGCGAAGAACCCGGCGGCGCTGGCCTGGCTCGGCAGCGCCCAGGTGCGCAAGGCCGGTGGCGTCCCACCCATGGAGGCGGCCGGCTGGGTCAAGCGCGGCTTCGACACGCTCGACGAGGCGGCCGAGCGGTTTCCCGCCGCGTTCGTCGTCTATCTCGTGCGCGGGATCACGGCCACGAACGTGCCCGACATGTTCCACAAGGCGCCGGTG
The DNA here is from genome assembly GCA_041493815.1 of Methylomirabilia bacterium. Classification (GTDB taxonomy): domain Bacteria; phylum Methylomirabilota; class Methylomirabilia; order Rokubacteriales; family CSP1-6; genus AR5. Next base: position 1,445 of record JBGPZN010000475.1, on the reverse strand, counting down.
GCCGTGAAGGACCTGAGCGCCGTCGTGACGATGCGCGAGGCCAACGCCCAGTCGGTGCCCGAGGCGGTGATGCCGACGGTCTACCTGCACCTCGGCCTCGCCCACAAGCGCAATCGCCAGCCCGCCGAGGCGCGCGCCGCCTGGGAGAAGGGCCGGACGCTCTACCCCTCCGCGCCCGAGGCCCAGGCCATCGAGCGCGAGCTGAGGAGCCTGTGACCATGCCACTGCAGCTCAAGCTCGCCCTGCGCAACGTCTTCCGCAATCGGCGGCGCACGCTCATCACGCTGGCCGCGATGGCGTTCGGCGTCGCCGCCATCATCGTGTTCGGCGGGTTCGTGCATTCCATCTACTGGGGCGTGCGGGAATCGACGATCCGGAGCCAGATCGGGCACATTCAACTTTACCGTGCCGGGTATTCCGAGAAAGGGACCATCGCCCCCTACGACTACCTGATCGCCGACTACCCAGCCCTGCGCGCCGAGCTCCTGAAGCTCCCGCACGTGAAGGCCGTCACCGGGCGGCTCGGCTTCTCCGGCCTCATCTCGACGGGCGACACGACGACGTCGTTCGTGGGCACCGGCGTGCAGCCCGAGGGCGAGACCGATCTGTCGTCGCTGGCGGTGATCGTCGACGGCAAGGAGCTGGCGAGCCGCGATCCCCGCGGCGTCACGCTCGGCGTCGGCCTGGCCCGCGCCTTCGGCGTGAAGCCGGGCGACGAGCTCACGCTGCTGACGACGACCCGCAGCGGCGCCATCAACGCGCTGGCCCTCAAGGTGCGCGGCGTGTGGGAGTCTGGCGAGAAGGCCTACGACGACCGGTTCTTGAGAGTTGGCCTGCCCGAGGTCCAGCGGCTGATCGACCTGGAGGGTGGTGAGGTCCAGTCGGTCGTGCTGCTGCTCGACGGCACCGAGCACACCGCGCTCGTCCGCGCCGAGATCGACCGGCTGATCCGCGAGCGCGGCCTGCCCCTCGAGGTCAAGACGTGGGAGGACCTGGCCCTGCGCTATCACCAGGTGCGCGAGCTGTTCGGTCGCATCTTCGCGGTGCTCACGGTGATCGTGTCGATCCTGGTCGTGTTCGGCATCACCAACACGATGACCATGGCGATCTTCGAGCGCACGCGCGAGATCGGCACCATCATGGCGCTGGGCACCCGCGCGCGCGGCGTCGTCTCGATGTTCGTGCTGGAGGGTGTGGCCCTCGGCGTGCTCGGCGGCGTGGCCGGCCTCGTGCTCGGTGTCGTCCTGGCCAAGGGCATCACCGCGCTCGGCATCCAGCTCCCGCCGCCGCCCGGCTCCACCCGAGGCTTCGCCGTGCAGATCTTCATCGTGCCCGAGGTGCTCGGTCAGGCGTTCCGGCTGTCGCTGGTCACCGCCGCGCTGGCCTCGCTCTACCCGGCCTGGCGCGCCGCCCGCCTGAACGTCGTGGAGGCGCTCCGGCATGTT
>JBGPZN010000039.1:0-13509 GCA_041493815.1 Methylomirabilia bacterium | reverse complement strand
TCACCCGCCTTCGGCGTCTCCGCGATCTTGCCCCCGGCCCCGGCGCGCAGCCGGTCGACGATCGAGCGCGGCGTGCGATCGAGCACGCGCCGGCGCTCCAGCACGGCGAGCGCGTCGGCGTAGGTGCTCGGGTCGGGCGCGGTGGGGCCGGAGGCGATGACGTCGAGCGGATCGCCGATGACGTCGGACAGCGCCAGCGTGAGGACCGTGGCCGGCGACGCCGCTCGGGCGAGCAGGCCGCCCTTGAAGCGCGAGAGGTGCTTGCGCGCGGCGTTCAACTCGTTGATGGTGGCGCCGGCCGCGAGCAGCAGCCGCGTCAGCGCCTGTTTTTCCTCGAGCGTGACCGGCGGGGCCGGCGCCGGCGTGAGGGCCGAGCCGCCGCCGGAGACCAGGAAGATCACCAGGTCGTGGGCGGTCGCCGACTCCGCCAGCGCCAGGAGCCGCGCGGAGGCCGCCACGCCCCGGCCGTCCGGCACCGGATGGCCGGCCTCCGCGATCTCGATCCGGGCCGTCGGCAGCCGATAGCCGTCCTTCACGACGACGAACCCCTCGCTCACGCGGGCCCCGAGCATCGCCTCGACCGTCCGCGCCATCGACGCACCCGCCTTGCCGGCGCCCAGCACGAGCACCCGCCGCACGCGGTCGAGGTCGAGCGCGAGCGCGCCGGCGATTAGCCGGTTGCCGGCGAGGTGGAGTTGGCGCTGCAGGAGCGGGGCGACGTCGCCGGCGGCCAGAGCCGCCCGCCAGATCGCGGCGGCCGCCTCGCGCGCGCTAGCCGGCAAGCGTGCGAAGCTTCTGCAGGCGCTCCCCCGCCTCGATCAGAATGTCGTCGGTCTTGGGGAAGCAGAAGCGGATCTTGGTCCGCCCCAGCTCGGGATGCGCGTAGAACGACGAGCCGGGCACGGTCGCGACGCCGACTTCCTTGATCAGCCACATGGCGAAGGCCGTGTCGTCCGCCAGGTGGAGCGCCTTCATGAAGTGGGCGGCGTCGGTGAGAATGTAGTAGGCGCCGCGCGGCTTCCAGGCAACGAACCCCGCCCGCTCGACGTGGCCGAAGAGCAGATCGCGGCGGGCCTGGTAGGCCTCGCGCAGCTCGACGTAGTAGGAGTCCGGCAGGGTGAGCGCAGTGATCGCCGCCTCCTGCAGCGGGGCCGGCGCCCCGACCGTGACGAAGTCGTGGGCGCGTCGGATGCCGACGCTCAGCTCCTCGGGCGCCACCGCCCAGCCCACCCGCCAGCCGGTCACCGAGTACGACTTGGACACGCCCGAGATCGTGATCGTCCGCTCGGCCATGCCGGGCAGCGTCGCGATCGGCGTGTGGCCGAGGCCGTCGTACACGATGTGCTCGTAGATCTCGTCGGTGATCGCCAGCAGGTCGTGGCGCAGGCAGAGGTCGGCGATCGCTTGAAGGTCCGCCCGGGAGAAGACCTTGCCCGAGGGATTGTTGGGGCTGTTGAACAGGATGGCCTTCGTGCGCGGCGTGACGGCCCGGGCGAGCCGGTCGGGATCGAACGCGAAGTCCGGCGGCTCCAGCGGCACCCAGATCGGCACCGCGCCCGAGATGATGCACCCGGGCCCGTAGTTCTCGTAGAACGGCTCGAAGACGATGACCTCGTCGCCGGGATTCAGGACGGCCAGCAGCGTCGACAGCATCGTCTCGGTCGAGCCGCAGCAGACGGTGACGTGGCGCTCGGGGTCGATCTCCATGCCGTAGAACTTCCGGTACTTGTCGGCGATGGCGCGCCGCAGCCCCGGCGCCCCCCAGGTGATCGCGTACTGGTGGAAGTCGCCGTCGAGCGCGCGATGGGCCGCGTCGACGACGGCCTGCGGCGGGCGGAAGTTCGGCATGCCCTGGGCGAGGTTGACGCCGCCGTACTGGCTCACCACCCGGGTCATCTCGCGGATGACCGACTCGGTGAACCCCTGGACGCGCTCGGAGATCGGCACGACGGTGGCGGGTCAGCGCCCTCCGGCGATGGCGGGGACGATCGACACCTCGTCGCCGTCCTTGACGGCCGTCGCCCGATTGTCCATGAACCGGATGTCTTCCTGGTTCACGTAGATGTTGATGAAGCGCCGCAGCTCGCCCGTCTCGTCCACCAGCCGCTCGCGCAGCCCGGGGAACTGCCGCTCGAGGTCGACGATCAGGTCGTCCACCGTGTCACCCTTGGCCTGGACGTCGGCGGTCCCCTTGGTCACGGATCGCAGCGGGGTCGGGATACGCACGGTCACCGGCATCGCAGTCTCCTCTAGGCGCTCGGGGATTTGAGATCGGCCAGCGCCCGATCGAACGCCGCCAGCGACGGCGTGATCGTGACGTCGACCGTCAGCTTCTCGGCCAGGGCGTCGGGGGTCTTGAGCCCGTTGCCGGTGATGCAGATCACCACCGACTCGTCGCGCGGGATCGCCCCACGCTCGATCAGCTTGCGGGCGGCCGCCACCGTCACGCCGCCGGCCGTCTCGGTGAAGATGCCCTCCGTGCGGGCCAGCAGCAACATGCCCTCGACGATCTCCTCGTCGCTGGCGTGCTCGCCGGACCCGCCCGACTCGGTGACGACCTTGTAGGCGTAGTACCCGTCGGCCGGGTTGCCGATGGCCAGCGACTTGGCGATGGTGTGGGGCCGCACCGGCCTCAGCACGTCGGTGCGGTCCTTGATCATGGTGACGATCGGCCCGCACCCCAGCGCCTGGGCCGCGTGCATCCGCGGCGCGCGGTCGCCATCGATCAGCCCGACGAGCCTCATCTCCTTGATCGCCTTGCCGATCTTGGTGATGAGCGAGCCGCCCGCGCACGGCACGACTATATGATCCGGGGTCCGCCAGCCGAGCTGCTCGACGATCTCGAAGCCGTACGACTTGGAGCCTTCCGCGTAGTACGGCCGGAGGTTCACGTTCACGAAGGCCCACGGGTACCGGTCGGCGATCTCCGAGCACAGCCGGTTGACCTCGTCGTAGGTCCCGTCGACCGCGATCAGGGTCGGCCCGTAGACGAGCGTGGCCAGCACCTTGCCCCGCTCGAGGTCGGAGGGGATGAAGACGTACGCGGCCAGCCGGGCCTCGGCCGCGTGGGCGGCCACCGAATTGGCGAGGTTGCCGGTGGACGCGCACGCCACCGTGTCGAAGCCGAACTCGCGCGCCTTGGTCACCGCCACCGCCACCACGCGATCCTTGAAGGACCACGTCGGGTGGCAGACCGAGTCGTTCTTGATCCAGATCTCGCGGCAGCCGAGCTCGGCCTCGAGGTTGCGCGCGCGCACCAGCGGCGTGAAGCCCGTGTGATGGCCGACGGCGACGTCACCCTCGATCGGCAGCAGGTCGCGGTAGCGCCACATGCTGGTCGGGCCCGCCGCGATCGACGCCCGCGAGACCGCCCGCGTGATGGCCTCGTAGTGGTAGTCGACCTCGAGGGGCCCGAAGCAGAACTCGCACACGTGGATCGGCGAAGATGGATAGTCGCGACCGCACTCGCGACACCGCAAACCCTTGAGCTTGTCCGACATTTCCATCACTTAACACTCAACGTCGCGGCAAGTCAACGCGGGATCAGGCCGACGGCGTCATGATCCGGATGACCTCGTGGACCGCCAGCGCCTGCTCGCGGCCCTTGAGCGCGATGTCCTTCAGCTCGCGGCAGACGAGCAGGTCGCCGACCTCGGCGACGACCTCGGCGTAGGTGACCTCGCCGATGAGGATCTGCCCGGCCACCGCCTTGTCTTGCAGGCGGGCGGCGACGTTCACGGTGTCGCCGATGACGGTGTACTCCATGCGGCGATCGGAGCCGACGTTGCCGACGATGGCCTCGCCGGTGTTGACACCGATGGCCAGGCCGAGCTGGGCACGCTCGTCGCCCCACTGGCCCTTCAGCTCGTTGAAGGCCGCCCGCATCTCCAGGGCCGCCCGCACGGCGCTCACCGCGTCGTGGCCGGAGGAGATCGGGGCGCCGAAGAAGGCCATCAGGCAGTCGCCGATGAACTTGTCGAGCGTGCCCTGGTGCTTGAACACGATCTCGGTGAGGCGGCTGAACGCCTGGTTCAGCACGTCCATCACCGCCTCGGGCGGACGCGTCTCCGAGAACGGGGTGAAGCCGGACAGGTCCGCGAACAGGACCGTGACCGTGCTCCGCACGCCGCCCAGCCGCAGTCGGGAGGAGTCGGCCAGGATCTCCCGGACGACCTCCGGGCTCTGCCAGCGGGTCAGGATCTTCTCCAGCAGGACGTTCTTCTCGAGGATCTGCTGGCGGTAGAACTTCGCGCGCAGCAGCGAGCGGATGCGGCTCTGCAGCTCGGTGTTGTTCACCGGCTTGGACAGGAAGTCGTCGGCGCCGGCGTCGATGCCGCGCACCTTGTGCTCGACGTCGGTGAGCGCGGTCAGCATGAGGATCGGGATGTCCCGGGTCTCCTTCCAGCTCCGCAGCTGCCGGGCCACCACGAAGCCGTCCTTGCCCGGCATCATCACGTCGAGGATGATCAGGTCCGGCAGCCGGCCGCTGCCCATCAGCTCGGCCACCTTCACCAGCGCGTCGTCGCCGCTCTCGGCCTCCGTCACCGTGTAGCCGGCCGTCCGCAAGAGCGGGCGCAGGAGCGCGCGCACGTCGGGCGTGTCGTCGACGACCATGATCGTCGCGTCGAACTTCTCGTCACGCGCGGCGACGTTCAAGGATCCTCCGGATGGTGGGGATGAACTTCGCCACCTCGATGGGCTTGGTCAGGAACTCGTCGCAGCCGGCCTCCAACACGCGCTCGCGGTCGCCGTCCATGGCGTGGGCGGTCAGCGCCACGATCAGCAGGTCCTTGAAGTCCGGCGACTGCCGCAGCGTGCGGGCCACGGTCCAGCCGTCGACCAGGGGCAGCGACATGTCGAGCAGGAGCAGATCGGGCCGCTGGGCAGCCACCTGCTCCAGGGCCTCGCGCCCGTCGGTGGCCTCCACGACCCGGAAGCCGGCGCGCTCCAGGAGCTTCTTGGCGAGGACGCGGTTGTCCTCGCGGTCCTCGACGAGCAGGATGAGGGGCTCGCTCACTGCGCCGGCCGTTGCCAGATGATCGACCGCACCTCGGTCACGAGCTGATCGAGTGGCACGCGCTGCTTCTGGAACAGCGCCTGCACCTTGCCGCCGAGCCTGTCGCGATCGTCGTCGGTGAGATCCTTGGCGGTGAGCACGACCACCGGCAGGTCGGCCGTGCGGGGATCCTCCCGCAGGTGGGTCAGGGTGTCGAAGCCGTCCATCACCGGCATCAGGAGGTCGAGCAGGACCAGGCTCGGCCGCCGCCCCCGCGCCACGGCCAGCGCCTGCCGCCCGTCGGACGCCTCGGTGACCGTGAAGCCCTTGCCCTCGAGAGTGCGGCGCATGAGCTGTCGCGTCTCGCCGTCGTCGTCGACGACCAGGACCTCGCCGACCTCGGGCACGATGCCCAGCCGCCCCAGCACCTTGAAGAGCTGGTCCCAGTTCACCGGCTTGACGAGATAGTCGGCGGCGCCCAGCGAGAAGCCGAGCGACTCGCGGTCGACCACGCTGACGACGATGACCGGGATGTCCGCGGTGGCGGGATCGGCCTTGAGATCGTGCAGGACCTCCCAGCCCTGGCGATCGGGCAGCCGCACGTCGAGCAGGATCAGGTCGGGGTGCTCGCGCCGGGCCAGCGCGATGCCGGCGGCCCCGGTCGACGCGCTCAGGAAGCGCGCGTGTACCGGCTTGAGGTTCTCCGTCACCAGCAGATGCGTCTCGGGGTCGTCGTCGATGACCAGGATCGTCCGCTCGCCGTCGCCTCCCGCCCGCGCGCCCGGCGCCGCCGGCACGCGGTCCGGCGCCCGCTCGACCTGGGCGCCCGGCGCCGCCACCGGCAGCACCGCGGTGAAGGTGGAGCCGACGCCCAGCTCGCTCTCCACGCTCACCGTCCCCCCCAGCGCTTCCACCAGCCGTTTGGTGATGGCCAGGCCCAGACCGGTGCCCTCGTAGCGGCGGGTGCGGGAGCTATCGGCCTGGTAGAACTCGGTGAAGAGCTTCGGCACGTCGTCGCTTCCGATGCCGATCCCGCTGTCCTGAACCGTGATGACGACGCGGTCGCCGTCGGCGGCGCGGGCGGTCAGCGTCACCCCGCCCCGCTCGGTGAACTTGACGGCGTTGGACAGGAGGTTGGTCAGGATCTGCAGCAGGCGGATCTCGTCGGTGTAGAGCATCGGGAGGTCCGGATCCACGGCCGCCGTCAGCGCGATCTTCTTGTCGTTGGCCCGCAGCATCAGCGTGCCGAGGGCGTTGTCCACGACCGCCCGCAGCGATACCGGCCCGAACTTCAGCGTGAGGCGATCGGCCTCGATCTTCGAGATGTCGAGGATGTCGTTGATGAGCTGCAGCAGGTTGGCGCCGTTGCGGTTGACCCGCTCGAGCGCGTCGCGCTGCTCACCGTTGAGCGGGCCGCAGCCCTCGGCCAGCATCAGCTCGCTGAACCCGATGATCGAGTTCAGCGGCGTGCGCAGCTCGTGGGACATCCGGGCCAGGAAGTCCGACTTCAGCTTGGTGAGCCGGATCAGGTCGTCGTTGGCCCGGGCCAGCTCCTCGGCCTTGACCTTCAGGTCGCGCGTGCGCTCGTCCACCCGCTGCTCCAGCGTGGCGATGTGCTCGCGCAGCTGGCCGGCCATCGCCCGGAAGCGCTCGGCCAGCCGCCCGACCTCGTCGCGGCCCTCCACCGCGACCTCGGTGTCGAGCCGGCCGGCGCCGATCTGGTCGGCGGCGTTGCGCAGACGGCGTAGCCGGCCGGTCAGCCGGCTGGCCAGCAGCGCGCTGCCCACGAACGCGACGGCGATCAGGCCCAGGCCGAGCAGCAGGTAGTTCTGCATGGCGTCGATGAAGCGGGACTGCATGCCGGCGTCGAGCAGCGAAAGCGTCACCGTACCGACGCCGGCGCCAGCCACAGCCGCGTACCTCATGGCGAAGTGCCGCCCGTCGATGTCGACCGGATGGTCGCCGCTGGCCTCGAGCCAGCGCCGCAGCTCATCGCCGGCGGGCCGGTCCTTCCGGGCGCGCAGCTCGGTGAGCTCGACGGTGGCACCGCCGCGGGGCCGGAAGCTCAGCGGATAGAGGAGCTGACCGTCGGGGCCGACGAGCCCGACCTGCAGCTGGCGGCCGGAGATCCGGTCCACGTCGTCGCGCAGCCGGTCGAGCGTGCCCCACACCGTGATCGGTCCCAGGGCCGTCGACCGACGCGTCACGATGAGCCAGCCGGCGTCGAGCGCGGCCGGCCGCAGCGTGAGGTCGCCGGGCTCGCGCTCCAGCGAGGCCAGCGTCGCCGCGGTGGCCGCCGCCCGCTCCCCGACGACGTCGGCTCGCAGCACGTCGCGCGCGGTCTCGCCCGACCGGATGCGCAGCCCCTCGAGATCGCCCTCATAGCGCGCGAGGAACGCCCGGGCTGCCCCCTCGCAGGCTGGCGGCGGCGTCGCGCGGCCGCAACGCAGGCGCTCGAGGTGACTGCCCAGCTCGGCGACGTCGTGATTGAGCTGCTTGGCCGTGGCGGCCACCCTCGCCGTGGCCGCCCCGCCCCGCTTGGTCATCGACTCCGCCACGGACTTGCTGATCACGGCCTCGCGCTGCTGGCGGCCGCGGAAGAGGCTGATCTCGGGATCGACCAGCTGCCGGAGCGTCCACGTCCAGAACACCATCGACGCCGCGATCGGCAGGATGACGGCGCCGACGAGGACGAGAGCGATCTTGGTCCGGATGGACATGGCTGGGCTTCGAGCTACGCTATGATCCCCGCCGTGGCAAGTCAAGCGTCGGGGTCGCGCTCCGCGGCCCGTTTCTTCCCTTTTGTTCTCCTCGTCAGCTACGCGATCGTGTTCGCTTCCGTCGCGCTGGGCCGCGGGATCGTCGCGTTCGACGACCACCCCGGCCAGCTCTACCGGCTGTGGCACGTGGTCGACAACGGGCCCGCGCCGTGGGCCTGGAACGAGGGCTGGTGGACGGGCTACCCCGAGCTGCAGTTCTACCCCCCGGCGTTTGCCTATGCGGGCGCCTTGCTGCACGTGGCGTCGCTCGGCGTGATCTCGGTGCCCGCCGCCTACCAGGCGCTCGTGTGGCTCGCCTACCTCGCGCCGGGGGTGACCGCGTGGGTCCTGCTGGCCCGCATGCTCGCCAACGGCTGGCTGGCGCTGCCCGGCGCGTTCGTCGCGCTGACCCTGTCACTGTGGCCGACGCTCATGAGCGGCGTCGAGGGCGGTGTGCACGTGGGCATGGTGCCCGCACGCCTGGCCTGGGCGCTGCTGCCACTCCTGGTGGCGGCGCTCGTACGCTGGCTCGACGGCGCCGCGGCCTTTCCGGCGCGCAGTGCCGTTCCCATCGTGGCCGCGGTCGCGCTCACGCATCCCGCGCACCTGCCGGCGGCGGTGGTGCTCGTCGCGCTCGCCGCGCTGTCCGCACCCGGTCGCGCGCGGCGCCTGCTCACCGCGCTCGCCTGGCTGGCGGTCGCCGCCCTCGTCACCGCGTTCTGGACGGTGCCACTGCTGGCCCGGCTGGACGACACGCGCGCGCTGGCCTGGGGCGCCTTGACGCCGGCGGGCCTGCGCGACGCGCTCGTGGCTCATCCGCTCGCCTTGGTGCTGGCGGCGCTCGCGATCGCCGCGATGGCGCTGGCCCGCAACGACGCCGAGCGGCTCGTGGCGCGCCTGCCCTGGGCGATGGGCGCGATCGTCGCGCTCGACGCCGGCGTGATCGAGCCGCTCGGGCTGCGCTGGCTGCCGGCCGACCGCGTGCTGGACGGCTTCTGGCTGGCGCTCGTGCTGGCCGCCGGTCTCGCCACCGGGCGTCTGCTCGAGCGACTCGCCCGGCACCACGCGCTGCCCGCCGCGGCCACCGCGCTGGCCGCCGTGACGGCGGCGATCGCGCTGTCGCTAGCCGGCCACCACACGCTCGCGCTCTGGCCTAGCCCCGGCGCGTGGCCTTCGTACGCCTCGCTCGAGCGCGGGCTGCGGCTGCCCGCCTTGTGGACGGCGCTGCGTGGCGCGCCGGCCGGGCGGGTCCTCTTCGTGCGCTCGGCGGTGCCGATCGTGTACGGGACGCAGTGGTGGCGGCCGCACACCCACGTGACCGCGCTGGCACCCCGGCTGGCCGGCCGCGCGATCGTCAACGGCACCTTCACGCATCCCTCGCCGATCGCCGCGCTCGTCTATCGCGGCGATGCCGGACGCGGGCCGATCACCGAGCTGGTCGAGCGCCTCGACGGGCGCTCGCTATTCGGCCGGCCGCTGCTGGAGCTCGACGCCGCGACGCTCAACGCCCACGCCCGCCGGCTGCGCGTGAGCGCCGTCGTCGCGCTCGACGAGGACCTGCCGCGTCTGCCCGCGCTCGCCGACAATCCGGCCTTCGCCACCCGGCGCAGCGAGCCGCCGTTCGTGGTCTGGCTGGGGGCGCCGGTGCCGCTTCCGCAGCCACTCGGCTCCGGACGGTGGCGGATGACGATCGAGGCGGCCGCCGATGGCTGGACGTCAGCCGGCGTCGCCTACTACCCGCTCTGGCGCGCGGCGGCGGCCGGCCACTTGCTGCCGACGCGACGCGGGACGTTCGGCGACCTCGAGGTGCGCCTGCCGGCGGGCACGACGGCGATCGAGCTCAGTTATCGGCCGGGCACCGCCGAGTGGACCGGCCTCGCCCTGACGGCGAGCGGTGCTCTGGCGTGGCTCGCGCTCGGCGTCGCGCCGGGGCTACTTCACCGCCGCCGCGCCGGCGTCGGCGCATTGCTGATCCTGCTCGCCGGTGCCGCCGCCGCAGCCGATGGCGCCGATCATCCGACCGGCCCGCATGATCGGAGTGCCACCTGGCGTGGGTAGCGCCTCGCCGTCGAGAATGACCGGCACCGTCTTCCAGAACGCCGAGCCCTTCGAGGCCAGCTCGGCCAGCTCGGTGGTGGAGCGGCGAAAGGCCGCCGCCGCCACGGCCTTGGCGCGTGACGTCTCCGGCGTGAAGAAGCCCGTGCCGTCGCCGCGCGCGCACAGCACGAGCCGGCCGCCCTCGTCCACGATGGTGATCGTCATCGGCGCCCGCAGCTCCCGGGCGCACGTCTGGGCCGCCCGCCACGCCTGCTCGGCCATTTCAAGAGTCAGCTCGGTCATGGGATCCTCCTACTCCGGTCCGATCGTGTGCGCGAACATCACGGTGCCGTGCTCGTCGATGAGGCGCACCGCGAGGTACGCCGGGTCGATGGTCACCTCGCCGAAATTGTAGACCCCTCCCTGCGCGAAGATCGTGCGCGGGCCCAGCCGCTCGTCCAGAGGGCGCGGCCGGCCCGTCGTCGCCGACAGCGGGCCGGCGATGAACTCGTGGAACGACCACTCCGGGTGCGGATGGTGCCGGATCAGCTCGGCGTGGTGCACGTCGGCGGCGATGAAGACCAGGTTGCGAACGCCCCGGGCGCGGAAGTGGCGCAGGATGGCGTCGCGCTCCGTCACGAAGCCGGTGCCTTTCTCGGGCGCCAGGCCGAAGATGTTGGCGTTCGACCACGAGTCGCGCCGCTCGGCCCGACCCGTCGGCACCGCCAGCGGCCCGCTGCTGACGACGATCTTCCACGTCGCCGTCGACGCCGGCACCGCGTCGAGCAGCCACCGCAGCTGGGCGGCGCCCAGCATCGTCTTGCCGGGGCCGTCCGGCAGGCTGTTGTCGCTCCGGTACTGCCGGGTGTCGAGGATGAACATCTCGAGCAGGCGGCCCCATCGTACGCTGCGGTACAGCCGGGTGGGATCGTCCCCGGCGGCGACCGGCCAGTAGTCGACGAACGCCTGGCGCCCGATCGGCATCAGGGGCTCGGTGGTACCGGCGAAGTCGTTCTTCACCTCGTGGTCGTCCCAGATGGCGAAGACCGGCGTGCGGCGCAGGAACTCCTGGAACGCGGCGTCCTCGCGGTTGTAGCGGTGGCGGGCGCGGTACTCCGCCAGCGTCGTGGCGCGGAAGGCAGCGCCGGGGGCCGCGTCGGGCTTGCACGGCACGTCGGCGTACACCGTGTCGCCCACGAAGAGGAAGAACTCGACCGGATGGCGCGCCATGACGCGGAAGATGCGGTAGTCGCCGGCGGCCGGCCGGCAATGGCCACCGCCGCCGAGGTCGCCGCTCCACAGAAAGGTCACCCGGGCCGGCTCGCCGGGCGGGGGCGCCGTCGTGAACCGGCCCTCCACCTGCTCGCCGGCCTGCGCCACGCGGTAGCGATGCCGAGTCGCCGGGGCCAGTCCGTCGAGCGGCACGCGGACGATGAGATCGCCCGCCTCGGTGGCCGGCGGTGTCAGCATTCGCGTGACGGCGGCACCCGCCGCGCCAACCTCGACGCTCACCGCGCCGGGCCGCGCCGCGCGGAGCCAGAGGATGGCCGCCGCCGAACGTACTTCCGTCACCGTGACCAGGAGTCGGGGGGGCGTGGGGGAGGCCGCGGTGAGCAGCAGGGCGAGGAGCGGGACGAGCGCGGCGCGAGCGAGGCTCAGCGCAGCACCCGCCCGAGGTGGCCGAGGATCTCCCGCTCGAACTCCTCGAGCGTCTGGCCGAAGGCGAGCCGGAAGCTCTCGTAGCGGCCGAGTCCCGTCGCCAGCATGCGGAAGTAGCCGGGCAGGCTCTCGAAGCCATGGCGGCGGATCAGGTAGTCGGTCATGAGGAACGAGAGCTGATAGGTTTCCACCGAGCCCTCGCGCAGGTGGCGCACGGTGAAGCCGCGGGGGGTGCCGAGCCCGTCGAGGTCCAGGCGCCGATCGCGCAGGGCGGGATGATCACGCACGTACCCGATGGCGGCCGCCCGGCGTTCGACGAGCGCGTCAAGACCGAGCCGCTCGAGCACGCTGTACGCCGCCCATTCGGCCATGCCCTCGGCCAGCCACTGCTCGGCCAGGCCCTCGCCCTGGGCCAGCTCGATCTGGGCGACGTGGGTCAGCTCGTGCGCCACCAGCCCCAGCCACGCCCGCCCGGCGGGCGGGCCGCCGTGGTCGTGCAGGAACAGCTGGCGCCGCTGGCCGACGCCGATCGCGAACTCTCCCAGCTCGGCGGCGCGGACGCCCGGTAGCCGTCCGTCGCTGACCAGGCCCCGCTCGAAGACGGCGCGCGACGAATAGACGTAGACCGTGACGTGGTCCGGGACGGGCAGCCCGAGGTCGCGCGCCAGGATCGTGGCCACGCCGCGAACGACTGCCTCGTGAGTGCCGAAGTCGTCCGGGTAGTGCAGCGCTGCCGCCGGCTCCTCCAGCGCGACCGGCAGCACGATCCGCCCGCCGCTGCCGCACCCAGCCGTCCCCCCGATCAGTACCAGGACGGCGACGAGACGGAGAGCGCGGCGGGCACTCACACGAGCGGGTCGTAGTTGAAGTACTGGCCCGAGGTCACCATCGGGACGAGGTGGTGCTGCAGGGTGCCGGGGAACATCTCGGCCAGGCGCTCGACCGTCCAGCCGTCGTCGTGGTGCACGCGCATGATCGGACGCTCGTGGCTGAACAGCATGATCTCCTTGCCGCGCACGCCGAAGACCTGGCCGGTGACGTCCTTGGCGGCGTCGGAGGCCAGGAAGGCGGCCACCGGCGCGATGTGGGCCGGCGACAGCTTCTTGATTTTCTCCACGCGCGCCCTCTGGGTCTCCGTCTCGGCCGGGATGGTGCCGATCATCCGCGTCCACGCGAACGGCGAGATGCAGTTGGCCGTCACGTTGTAGCGACCCATGTCGAGCGCGGTGGCCTTGGTGAGGCCGAAGATGCCGAGCTTGGCCGCGGCGTAGTTGGCCTGGCCGACGTTGCCGATGAGGCCCGAGGTGGACGTCATGTTGATGAACCGGCCCCACTTCTGCTCGCGCATGAGCGGCGCCGCCGCCCGGGTGACCGCGAACGTGCCCTTGAGGTGCGTGTTGATGACGGCGTCCCATTCCTCCTCGGTCATGTTGAAGATCATCCGGTCGCGCAGGATGCCGGCGTTGTTGACGACGATGTCGACGCGGCCGAAGGCGTCCACCGCTGTCTTGATGATCGCCTGACCGCCCGCCATGCTCGCCACCGAATCGTAGTTGACCGCCGCCTCCCCGCCCGCCCTGCGGATCTCCTCCACCACCTCGTCCGCCGGCTTGCGGTCCGACCCCGTCCCGACCTCGCTCCCGCCATAGTCGTTCACCACCACCCGCGCGCCCTGCCTGGCCATCAACAGCGCGATCTCACGCCCCACCCCGCGCGCCGCCCCCGTCACCACCGCCACCTTCCCTTTGAGCATCATCGATGAGTCCTCCCAGCCCGCCTAAAAAGCGCCGCCACGATACCACACGGCCGACGCACGAGGCCCACCGGCCGGTAGCGGCGCCACCCCCGCGCGGTCGCCGTCGGGGCGGCGGCTACTTCCGGCGGGAGTCGAGCGACGCGACGTAGGCCGCGCCGAAGACGAAGACGATCGCGGAGTAGTAGACGAACATGACGAAGGCGACGAGGACGCCGAGCGGCCCGTAGATCTGGTCGTAGACGCCGACGTTCCGGATGTAGAGGCGGAAGAGCTGCTTGGCAACCTCCCACAGCCCACCGGCC
>JBGPZN010000004.1:0-22501 GCA_041493815.1 Methylomirabilia bacterium | reverse complement strand
GGCGGCCCTGGTCGATGCTGCGCGCCACGATGTAGAGCACCGCCGGACCCGGCGTGAGCAGGAGCACGAGCGCGGCCAGGACGAAGAGGCCGAGACTGGCCAGGTCGGGCGTGGGGATCGTCGTCGCTCTCCGGTCAGCTCCGGCGGGCGACGATCACGTTCTGGGGACACCGCCGGGGATCGTCGATGTAGTCGACGATCGTGAAGGACTTCGCCCAGTGTCGGAGCACGTACGCCTTCGGAATGCACGTCTCCCCCCACCCCGTCATGCCGGGAAGCGGCTCATAGCAGTACTGGCCATCGTCGTAGGCCGTCAGCCATCGGCGCGTGTCACCAAACATCCCCGCGATCGCCTCCGGGTGGCGAGACAGGGGCCGGCGAATTCGGTCGAGCACGGACTGCTCGATGAAGTCGCGCGGGCGCGTCGTGGCCAGGAACAGGCCGCCCGGTTTCAGGATACGTTGGATCTCGTCGAGCCAGCGGACGTGCATCTCCTCGGAAAAATGCGAGAACACCGAGAAGCTGTAGACGAGGTCGAACGTCCCGTCGCCGAAGGCCGTGGGCCCGGACGAGCTGACGACCTCGAATCGACTCCAGCGGTCGTGGCGCCGGCAGATTTCGATGACGTCCGGGTTGGCGTCGACGCCCCACAGCCGGTCGGCGGCGACGTCCTTCAGAAAAAACCGGATGATTCGTCCCCATCCACATCCGAAGTCGAGGACGGCCCGACAGGCGGGAACGGCGCGGCCGTGGTCGGCGGCGAGCGTCCGAAACAACCGGTAGGCGTGAAACGCGTGCCAGAGCGCGAGCTCCCCCGAGGCCCCCGTGAAGCGCACCTGAACGGCGGCGTCGGGGAAGCCGGGGAGGATGCCGTCGAATGCCGCCCGCTTGAAGTAGCTCTGTCGGATCAGCCAGTGCCAGAAGTCATCGTCGACACCCGCGAACAGCCGGTCGGGCGGCACATCCTGCCGCGGCATCCGGTCACGAAGCCGGGCCAGTTCCTTCGAGTACGCTCCGTGTCGACGCCGCAGGCGAACGGCCTGAATCCAGCACCGCCCGCGCGCAGCGAGGATCCAGGCGAACCGCCGTGCCAGGGTCCTGCTCGTCAGGGCCCGGAGGGTTTTCACGATCACCGTGGCGATGAGCGATTATGACCTCGTCCGCGGGGCCTTCACATCGAAAATGCTGGTGGCCGCGGACCGGGAGCGTTTTGCTTTGGAACGCCGACGGGCGCCACTTAGAATCGTCGAGGACGACCTCGTGGTACGTGACACCGACCAGCCGTCCCCTACGTGGCTGCGCTGGCTCGCGCCCGCGATCCCGGTGACGGCGGCGTTCGCCCTGGCGCTCACGCGGATCGACGACCCCGACGCGTTCACGCATCTGGCGCTCGGCCGCGATCTCGTCCACCAGCGTGGATTCCCCGCGCACGACCCGTTCTCGTTCGCGAGCCCCGGCTCGCCGTACTACAACCTCGAGTGGCTGTTCGACGTCGTGCTCTTCCTCGGCCATCTCGTGGCCGGAACGGCCGGCGTGGTTCTCCTCAAGGCCTCGATCATCGCGCTCGCCGTGTGGATACTCTGGTGCGACTCGCGCGCCTCGGGCGAGAGCGCCGCCGCCCACCCGGCCGGTCTGCTGATCCGTGCGGCGATCCTCACCACCGTCGTCGTGATGATTCGCCATCGCTTCGTCGAGCGGCCGGACGTCGCGCTCATGGTCTTTCTGGCCTTCACGATCTACGCGCTGAACGCCTACCTGGCCACCGGCCGGCGGTGGATCTTCCTGCTGCCCGCGCTGCAGGTCGTGTGGGCGAACATGCATCCGAGCGTTGTCGTCGGCCTGGTGCCGTTCGCGGCGGTGCTCGGCGGCGGCGTGACGCTGCGTGTGGGCGCCCGGCTGGCGGCGCGCTGGTGGCGGCCGCCGGCGGCGGCGATCCCTTCCTGGCGCCGGCTGGCCACGGTGGCCGCCGTCCTGGCCGGCGTGGTGCTCGCGTCGGTCGTGAATCCGTACCGGCTCGACCCGCTCACGCTGCCGTTTTCCCTGGCCGACCAGCCGTGGTTCCGGCAGGAGGTCATGGAGCTCCAGCCGCCGCGGCCCACGACGTGGCCGGGGCCGTTCGTGATGACGGCGTTCCTGACGCTGGGCCTGCTCGGCACGATCGCGCGCCTGCCGCTGATCCCCGCGCTGGTGGCGCTGCCCTTCGTTCGCCTGGGCCTGTCGGCGGTCCGCTTCGTCTTCCTTCTCGAGCTGGTCGCAGCGCCGATCCTGGCGCGCGCCCTGCTGGTCGTCGCGGCCGGCGGCCGCCGCCCCCTCGTCCGGCGCTGCGTGCTCGGCGGGGCGATCGCGGCCGCCGGCGTCGCCGGGATCACCGCCGGCGTGACCGGGGCCGGCCTCGGGCCTCTGGCCGACGCACGGAAGAGTCCGGGGTTCGGCGTCAACGAGCGCTGGGTCCCCGAGGGCGCGCTGCGCTACCTGGACGCTCGCGGCGTCGAGGGCCGCCTGTTCAACGCCTTCCATTTCGGCGGCTACATCGAGTGGCGCGACTTCCCCCGACGGGCGCCGATCATCGACGGGCGCGGCTTCGCCGCGCCGAGCCTGCTCGAGGAGATCCACTTCGCGCGCATCCGTCCGGAGCACCTCGAGCGGCTGCGGGCGCTCTTCGGCCTCGAGGCCGCGGTGATGGACTACCCGTCCTACTCGGGCGACGCCGTCGAGGAGGTCCTCAGCCCCGACGTCGACGCCGCGCTGACGTCACCGAACTGGGCGCTGGTGTACTGGGACGACGTTGCGCTCGTCTATCTCCGGCGTGGAGGACGGCACGCCGCCGTGATCGAGCGCGACGAGTACCGGTACGTGAAACCGGCCAACGGCGCCGAGGGCATCGCGCGGCTTCTGGGCGATCCCGCCCGCGCCACCGCGGCAAGGGCCGAGCTGAACCGCAACGTTGCCGAGGCTGGCTCCTCGCTCGGGCTGCTGCTGCTGGGCCACGCCGCCACCGATCCCGACCAGGCGCTCGCCACGTTCGCGCGCGTGCACGACCCCGCCCGCCGCTTCGAGGCCGACCAGGCGACGGCCCTCGTCCACTGGCGTCGGAAGGACTTCGCCCGGGCCACCGAGTTCTACGACCGGGCGCTGGCGCGGGAGTCGGCCGCCGGCGTCCTCTACAACGCCGGTCAGGTGCGCGTCGATGCCGGCGACGACCGGAACGCCGTCCGCTACTTCAACCGCGCCCGGCGCGCCGATCCAGGCCTGACCGTCGTGTACCCCGCGCTGGTCGGAGCCTATCGGCGGTTGGGCGACGAGGGGGCCGCGCGCGACCTAGGCCCGGCGTTCCTGCAATCGGCCACTCGCACCCGCGTGGCTCAGCACGAGCGCGCCGCCCGCCGACTGCTGGCCGAGGGGCGGACGGTCGAGGCGGGCTCGGAGCTGGCGGCCGCGCTGACGCTCGATCCGCGCAGCGCGGCGGCCCTCACCGCGCTGGGGTACGTGCGGCTGGTGGAGGGTCGGGTCGACGAGGCCGGCCGGGCCGTGGAGGGAGCGCTGGCGATCGACCCCGGCTACGCCCAGGCCCACCGGGCGCTGGCCCACATCGCGCGCGCCCGGGGTGACGAGCCGGCCGCGCGGCGGCACCTGCAGGCGTTCGCGCGGCTGGCGCCGCGGACCTACGAGGCCTGGCAGGTGCGCGAGGCGGTGGGGCCCCCGGGGCGCTGAGCCCGCCGACTAGCCCTCGCGCTCCTCGACCCGCGAGGACAGCAAGGCCAGCTCCTGGGCGAGGTTCTTCACCTGCGTGGTCAGCCGGGAGATGATCACCGAGTAGTGGACGGCGATCGCGAAGAGGAAGAGGACGGCGCAGAGCAGCAGGGTGTTGAGCGGGGTGACGGCGCCCACCCGGTGCGTGATCACGACCAGCAGCCGGTACCAGACCGCGAGCAGGACCATGGCCCCGGCCGTGAGCAGCCACAGCCACGAGTACTCCTCGCGCAGCCGGCGGCGGCGGACCAGCTCCAGGACGAAGAGAAACGCCACCAGCGAGGTTACCAGCGCGAACAGCGTCTGATGCAGCGTCAGCTCGGCCATGTCAGATCCTCTTGCGCTCGGCGGGCTCGCGCCTCAGCGGCGCCAGCGCCACCGACAGCAGCATCTTGAACACGTAGTAGACCGGGCGCAGGCCCGCGTGCATCGAGAGCCCGCCCGTGCGCGGGTACATCCGAACGGGCACCTCACGCAGGCGAAAGCCCGCGCGACACAGCGTGATGAGCACGTCGGCGTCGGCGTAGTCGGCCGGGTACCACTCGGTGGCGACGAATCGCACGACGTCGCCGCCGAGCGCGCGGAAGCCGGAGGTGACGTCGGAGAACCACACGCCGGTGAGCAGCCACGCCAGCCAGCGGAAGAGGCCCATGCCGGTCCGGCGCAGGAGGCCGGGGCGGTAGGCGGCGCCGCCGAGGAAGCGCGAGCCGATGGCGACGTCGGCCTCGCCGCGTGCGATGACGCCCAGCAGGGCGGGGATGTCGGCCGGCTCGTGCTGACCGTCGGCGTCGAGCTGGACGACGCAGTCGTAGCCTTCGCGCACCGCCAGCTTGTAGCCGGTCTGGGCGGCGACGCCGGCGCCGAGGTTGAACGGCAGGCGGATGACGCGGGCGCCCCCCCCGCGGGCGACGACCGCCGTGTCGTCGCTGGATCCGTCGTCCACGACGAGGATCGTGGCGTCGGGTACTGCCGCGCGCACGCCGGCCAGCACACCGCCGATACGCGCCGCCTCGTTGAACGCCGGGACGAGGACGAGCGGTTTCATCGCCGGCTGGCCGTCACGCGAGAAAGGCCGCCATGATCAAAACGTCCACGCACTCCGGCCCGCGCCGCAGCTGACGCCGCAGGACACCCTCGGTCTCGAACCCGGCCCGGCGATAGAGTGCGATCGCGCGCGGGTTGTCGCCGGCGACTTCCAGCAGGACCTTGCGCAGCCCCAGCGCCACCGCCCGGCGCAGCATGAGACTCAGCGTCTCGTGTGCGAGGCCGCGTCCCCAGCAATCCTTCTCGCCGATCACGACGCCGAAGTAAGCGGTGCCGCCCCGGCGATCGATGCGGGTGAGGTTGGTGAGTCCGACCAGGCGGGCCGACGCTCGTAACTCCACCGCAAAGGTCAGGCGGCTGGGATCCACCCCGTCGGACACGGCGCGCAGCCAGTGCAGGGCTTCGCGCCGCCCGAACGGCGCGTCGCTCCACAGCGCGCCCCGGCGCAGCTCTTCGTCGTGTCGCCAGGCGATGACGCGGGGCAGGTCGGCGCGGCGGAAGGGCCGCAGCTGCACCTGCTCGCCGCCGACCGCACTGCGCCGCAGAGCCATCACGACGAGTGGAACCTGATCACGCCGCCGCTCACGCGGCGACGCTGGCCTCGCGGCGTCGCAGCCAGCCGCCGCCCCAGTGCGTCACCTCGACGGGAGCCGAGCGTTCGTCGAACGGCGGCGCCGGACGCGCCAGCACGAACTCGGGGTGCCGAGCGGCGAACTCTTCCGCGGCCGTCGCCGGGTTGTCGGTGCGCCACTCCGGGGCGCCACGGGGAGTATCGTAGAGGTCGCGCATGATGCCGTCGGTCGCGACGATATAGGACCCCGGTGTCACG
Organism: Methylomirabilia bacterium; assembly: GCA_041493815.1. Taxonomy (GTDB): domain Bacteria; phylum Methylomirabilota; class Methylomirabilia; order Rokubacteriales; family CSP1-6; genus AR5. The sequence continues at coordinate 16,878 of JBGPZN010000004.1, read as the reverse complement.
AGGCCGTGGTAGGCCTCGAGCTCGCGAGCCACGTGGCTGCGGCTGTGGTCGGAGTCGAGCAGAACCAGCACGCGCTCGCCGGGCCGCACGAGGGCCCGCACGCGCTGGACGACGTCGGCGCTGGTCGAGTCGCCCTCCACGAGCGTCACCAACGAACCGAGCGGGTGGTGTTCGATCGCCGCGCGGTTGGCCGGCCGGATCGCGATGTCGACACCGACGACCCGGCCGCACCCCACTGCCTTGCAGAGGCTCGCGTAGAGGATGAGCGAGCCACCGTGAGCGATGCCGGTCTCGATGATGACGTCGGGCCGTACACGGTGGATCACTTCCTGGACGCGTACGACGTCCGACGGGAGCTGGATGATCGGCCGGCCGAGCCACGAGAACCCGTACGAATGCTGCTGGTTCCAGCCGACCTTGGTCCAGAGCCCCGAGAGGATCTCGAATGCCGCGTCCGAGTAGAGCGGCAGGCTCGAGCCGCTCGGCCCGTCCACGGTCAGGCGTCTGGCGTCGGTATCGATGATGATCCTCATAGCAATTACAGTGTCACGATGCCACCAGTGAAGCCACGGAAATGGAGCTCGGCTCGGATCTCGTCCGCGTAGTTCGGGTTGGCGATCACGACGACGGCGACGTCGCGGACGATCGCGGCGTCGGGCGCGACGATTGGCGTGGCCAGGCCCGGGATGTAGCCGCCTTGCTTGGCCGGGTTGGTGTCGATGAGGCAGCGGGGTGGAGACGTCACCCGATGGGCCAGCGTCACGCCCTTGGCGCCGGCGCCCCAGATCGCCCAGCCACGCGCGCCGTCCGCCGCCGCCAGGTCACTCTCGAGCCCCCGTCGGCGGCGCTCCATCGCCACCGCGGCTGCCGAGAGGTCGGCGGCCGCCACATCGGGCGCCGGCGACGCGAACGGCCGCCCCGTCCGGCGCAGCCACAGGATCTGGTATTGCCCGTCGAAGCCCTCGTCATGGGCGAGGACCTCGAAGCCGGCCTGCTGACAGAGCCACGCCAGCGTCGCCCGCGGGAAGTAGTTGCAGTGCTCGTAGAAGAGATCCCAGAAGCAGGCGTGGGCGCAGATCCATTCGAGCGCCGGGGTTTCCAGCATGACGATCGGATCGCCCGCCGCCGCGGCGATCGCCGCCAGTTCTCCGAGGAAGCCGCGCACGTCCGGGACGTGCTCGATCACGTGACGGCAGACGACGGCATCGTAGGGGCCGGTGACCTCGCCAGCCGTCAGACGCCGGGCGAAGAAGCGAAGTCGCCGGTCGTGGGGGCGCCCGTCGTCCTCCCACGTCGTGTCGTACCCATCACCCGCGTTGTCTCCCCGCTCGGCAAGCAGCGCCAGGAAGGCGCCCTTGCCGCACCCGATCTCCAGCACGCGCTTGCCGGCAACGCCATGGCGCGTGACGAGGTTGCCGGCGACCGTTTCGAGGTAGCTTCGAAAAGCCGCGGAGTGCGACTGGCTGTTCTCGTAGTGCGCGTCGTACGGCAGCAGCGCGGCGCTGAAGGCGGCGTTCGAGACGAGACCGCAGCGGGAGCACTGCACGAGGTCGAGGTCGCCCCGCGGCACCGCGCGTGCGCTCGCCGGATCGGCGAACCGGTAGTTGAGGACCACCGGCTGGCCCTCCACCCGCATGACCGTGACGGCGTCGGCGCCGCAGCCGGGGCACGCCACCCTCATCGAAGCTCCTCGATCAGCGTCGCGAGCCCGGCGGCCAGCTCGACGCGCGGCTTCCAGCCGAGGCCGCGCAGGCGCGCGGGATCGGCCACGAGAGGACCGAACGCATCCGCGGCCGCCGTGCCGGCGGCGACGAGGTCCCGCCGGCCGAGCAGCTCCGCGATGGTCAGCGCAACGTCTTCGACCGTGCGCCCGACACCGCTTCCGACGTTGACGACCGTGTCGACGCGCCCCTCCACCAGGCAGAGCAGCGCGGCGGCGACGTCGTTGACGTGGATCCAGTCTCGTACGGCGTTTGGTGTGTCGAGCGTCACACGCTCGCCGACGGCGAGGCGACGGGCCACCGTACTGCACAAACGCGCGGCGGGTTCGCCGGCGCCGTAGGGCTGGAAGATCCGTGCCCATGCCAGGCGGGCGCCGGCGCCGCGTGCTCGCTCGCTGAGCGCCAGACGAAGCGCGTGCTTGGCGTGCCCGTACGGCGAGCGCGGCTCGAGCGGCGAGCGGGCCTCGTTGAGCGGTTGCGCTGACGGTCGGTACTCGGCGCACGTGCCCAGGGCGACGACGTGGCCGACCCCGCGGTCGAACAATCCCATCACGAACGCAAGGCTCTCGTCCACGTAGCGGTTGTTCTCGGGCGACTGCAGGTAGACGCCGGCGTCGGTGATCCAGGCCGCGTGCACGCACACGTCCGGTGCGAAGCGCGTCAGGACCTTCCATGGCGGAGTGGCCAGTGTCCCGACGATCACTGTCAGTGCAGGGTGCGTCGGAAGCGCCGCCGCCGAACTCGGACGGGCTAGCGCGCCGACAGCGTGACCGCCGGCCACGGCCTGACGAACGAACGCCCGTCCGACAAACCCGGTCGCGCCGGTGACGACGATTCTCATTGCGATGGGCGTCGCCTACGGGCGTTGTCGCGCGCTGCCTCGTCGGAGAACCGCGTGAGCTCGTACATGATCGCGACCGTTTCCTCACGGTAGCTCAGGCGGTCATCGAAACAGTCATCCATTCTCGTCAACGATTCTCGATACGTGTGATCCGTCGTCACACGCCGAGCCGCTTGAGTCCCAGCGCGAGGCGATAGGCGAGGCCGCCATAGCGCGGGTAGCGATACCGGCAGTACATCACGTGATGGACGGCGTTGAGCCGGAGCAGCGCGTAAAGCAGGCATGGGTGTGGAGGCACCCGCAGGTCGATGAGCAGTGCGCGCGTGAATCGCGCCAGAGGGAGCAGGCGGGCCAGGCACCCGGAGTGGACGACGTCGATCATCTTCATGTACTTGAGCGGGTCGGTCGTCTCTCGCACGAGCAGCACGTCGGCCAGCTGCACGTGCTTGCCGTGCAGCAGGGTGCCGCCGGTGACGACCCAGTCGAACCCGTAGTAGGCCGATTCAGGGAGCACTCGCCGCACCACGTCGCGCCGGTACAGGCCGTAGAAGCGGGAGTTGTCCAGCGGGTCACGAAGGAATCGGCAGAGGTTCTCGCGCACGCTCCCGAGCAGGGCAAAGCCGCCAGGGGTGGGCCGGCGGCCGCCGTCGGCATCGAGGAAGTCAACCCGGGGTACGGCACAGACGACGTCAGGGCGACCATCCAGAGTTGCGATCGCCTGTTCGAGCAGGTGTGGCAGCGCGTAGTCGTCGGCGGCCAACCACATGAAATACGGGGCGCGGGCGGCGTCGAGCACGAAGCGGAAGTTGTCCCAGCCGGTGATCGCGGCCGGGTGCCGTGTGTAGCGGATCCGAGCATCCCGGGCGGCGTAGCGCCGGCAGATCGCCTCCGTCCCGTCGGTCGACGCGTTGTCGGACACGAGTAGTTCGAGGTCGCCAAATGTCTGGTCGAGCACCGATTCGATCGCGCGCGCGACCGTGCGCTCCAGGTTGAAGACCGGCATGCCGACCGAGACGCGCGCGCCGGCCAATGCTCGTCAGGCCAGGCGCGCGGCCGCCACCACGCGCCTGCGTACCGTCGGGGCAACGCTGACCGCCGCGCCGGCCGCCAGCACGCCCGTCGCCGCCAGCCATCCCAGCCGCGCCGCGGCACCGAGCGCCTCCGGCATCGCGCCGCGGGCCAGCGCGCCGACGGCGGCGACGGCCACGGCCGGGAGCAGCAGCTGACCGTACCAGCGCGCCAGCTCGCCAGGCAGGACGCGGCTGTGCATCCGGGCCATCGCGACGACGAGCACGCCGAGGTTGAGGACCGTCCAGGCCAGCGCCGCGCCGGGACCGCCCCACAGCAGGCTGAAGACGACGATGACGGGGGCCATCACGAGGAAGGCGACGGCGTTGACGCTGGCGCCCAGCGTCGACCACCCGAAGGCGAGCTGGACGACGTGCGGGACGTGCATGAGCGCGTTGAGCACCGTGCCGAGCGTGCGCAGGCTGAGCACCACCGCGGCGTGCCGGACGAGCCCAGCGTCCCGCGTCCACAACGTGAGGACGTCGCCGGGGAAGAAGACCAGGAGCGCCCCGAGCGGAAGCACGACGATCGCCACCAGTTGCGAAAAGAAGTGGTAGTCCTCGGCGGCCCCGCCGGTGTCGCCCCGCTCGAACAGCTGGCTGAAGCGAGGGTAGACCGCCGTCGTCACCGGACGCACGACCTGGCCCACCGCTGCCGCCGCCGTCACGGCGAGCGTGTAGTAGCCGAACTCGGCGAGCGGGAGGATCGCGCTGAGGATCACCTGGTCCATCGAGGTCAACGCCATCCCGAGCAGCATGGTGCCCGCCAACCCGGCGCTGAAGGCCACCACCGGCCGGATCGCCGCCGAGCGGACGCGGCCTCGGCGGGCGACGACGGGCAGCGAGCGATGCTGCGCCGCGGCCAGCACCGCGACCTCGGCGTAGAACAGGACGAGCTGGGTCACGAAGAACACCGTGGCCGTCGGCTTCACCACCTGCAGCGCGGCGACGGTTCCCGCCGCCCGGGCGAGGGTGCCACCCACCTGGATGAGGTTGGCGAGGCCTTGCCGCTGCAGCCCGTTCAGCGCCGCCAAGTAGAAGCCACGAACCACCAGCGCCGGAAGGGTCGCGCCCATCAGCCCGAGCGCACTCCGCACCTCGCCCACCGACAGCATCGAAAAGCTCAGCCAGCGGGTTGCCATCGCCGGCGCCAGCACGGCGAACAACACTCCGGCGGCGATGCCCACGACCCAGCACGCGGCCTGCAACGTCGCGGCGACGTCGGCGAAGCCGTCACCGGCGGTTGACTGCGCCGTCATCCGGGCCGTCTCCCGGTTCATGGTGGCGCCGAGACCGAGATCGAGCGCGGTGGCGGCGATCGTGACGGTCGTGAGCAGGCCGACGAGGCCGTACGCTTCGGCGCCGAGCAGGCGCAGGTACACGGGGACGACGGCAAGAAACACTACGATCCCAAGGCCGGTGCCGGCGACGTTGGCCAGAATGTTCCGGCCCACCGTCGCCATCATGCGGGCTTGCGCCCGAGGACGACTTTGCCGTCGGCGACGGCGTGGGCGGCGTCGTCGATGCGCTCGAGCGCTGCCTCGAAGCCGGCCGCGCGGAGCCGGTCGAGGATGTCCAGGCCGTAGGTGCGAAACGCGAGCACCTTCCGGCGGCCCCGCAGCCGGTCGCCGTGGTACTCGGGTTCGAGCAGGTGCACGATGGTGCCGTTCTCGCTTCGAGCGCGTTCCAGGGTGGCCGGCGCATCCATCAAGGGCACCGTGAAGACCAGCGAGCCGCCCGGGCGCAGGACCCGGTGGATCTCGGCGAAGGCGCGGCGATCGTCGGGGACGTGCTCGAAGACCTCGGTGCTCGTCACCAGGTCGAACGCGGCGTCGCCGTACGTCAGACGCTGCGCGTCCTGGCACTGCACGCCGTCCCGGAACCCGCCCGGGACCACGTCGTCGAACAGCTCGGACATGGTCACCTGCGCGAACGTCCGTCGCAGATGGCGACAGAGCGCCCCGCGCGAAGACATCTCGTACACTCGCGCGTCGCGCCCGAGCCCGAGCTTGGTCAGGACGGCGCCGACCGCCCGGTGACGAAACGTCGAGAGGCAGCGCAGGCAGCGCTGTCCAGCGTCGCCCGGGTGCAGGCGCAGAACCGGAAAGCCACAGAGGTTACAGGTCGGCACGCGGCGTCAGGGGGCGGCGCCGATGACTCGTGGCGTCGGGATCCCGACGATGAAGGCCCCGCCCTTGCGAAGATACTCACCCTGCTGGGCGACGATCTCATCCACCAGGTTCCACGGCAGCAGCAGCGTGAAGTCGGGCATCTCGCGCAGCAGGTCCTCCACCGGCCGGATCGGCACCCGGACGCCCGGTACCAGGCGCCCCTGCTTGTGCGGGCTGCGGTCCACCGTGAATTCGATCACATCGGCGCCGATGTCGCAGGCGTTGAGCAGGACCGTTCCCTTGGCCGGCGCCCCGTAGGCGGCCAGGCGCCGTCCCTCATCGCGCAGCCGGCGCAGCCGACCGGCGAGGTCGTGGCAGAGGTCCGTCACGTCGCGGCTGAAGCCGGCGAAGCGCGCCTCGCTCGTGAGGCCGGTGGCGTCCTCTTCGCGACGCAGGCGCGCTACCGCAGGCGCGACGGGACGCGCCCCCGCGTGCTGCACGAACACCCGCAGAGATTCGCCGTGCACCGGCTGGTACTCCACGTCGAACACCTCCAGCCGCGCCCGCTGGGCCAGACCGGCGACGGCGGCCAGCGAGTAGTAGAAAACGTGCTCGTGGTAGATCGTGTCGAACGCGGTTCGGGCTAGGAGGTCCCCGAGGTACGGAAACTCGAACACGGCGGCGCCGGCCGGCGCCAGGCACTCGCGGACGGCGTCGAGGAACTCGTTGATGGCGGGGACGTGGGCCAGCACGTTGTTGCCGACGATGACGTCGGCGGGTCCGAATCCCCCTACGATCTCGTCCACGACATCGGGACCGAAATAACGGGCCAGCGTCGGAATGCCGCGGGCCGCGGCCACGGCGGCCACGTTGACGGCCGGCTCCACGCCGAGGACCGGCACCCCGCGCTCGAGGAAGAACTGCAGGAGATAGCCGTCGTTGCTGGCGATCTCCAGCACGCGGCGGCCGGGGCCGAGTGCGAAGCGCTCACTCAGCGCCGCCGCCATTGCCCGCGCGTGGGCGAGGCCGTACTCGGAGTAGGACGTGAAGTAGAGGTACTCGTCGAACAGCGCCGAGGGCGGCGCCGTCGCGGTGAGCTGCACCAGGTGGCAGCGCGCGCAGTAGGCGACGGCGAGCGGGAAGCGAGGGTCTGGCCGGGCGGCGTCCTCGGGACGGACGAACGCGTTGGCCAGCGGCTGCGCGCCGAGATCGAGGAACGGGTCGGCGAGGGCGGCGGCGCAGCCGAGGCAGGCGCGCCCGCTCACGACTCCCGCGCGCTCTGCCATTGCGCCTGGTAGTGGCGAATCTGCTCGACGCTGAGCTCGTACATCGCGCGCGCCGACGCCGTCCCGGCGGCGGCGCGATACCAGGCGACCGTCAGCTCCACCGCCTCCTTCAGCGTGAGGCCGGGATGCCAGCCCAGTCGCGTGCGCGCCTTGCTCCAGTCCAGGCGCAGGAGGCCGGCCTCGTGCGGTGCGTCGCCCTCCGGCTTCGACTCCCAGCGGGCGCCCTCCCAGTGGCCGGTGATCAGCTCGACCAGCGTCTCCACGGCCACGGCGTCGGCGTCGTGCGGGCCGAAGTTCCACGCACCGGCGAAGGTGTCGCTGCCGGCCAGCCGCTCGGCCAGGCGCAGGTAGCCGCCGAGCGGCTCCAGTACGTGCTCCCACGGCCGCACCGCCGCGGCGTTGCGCACGCGGATGGGCTCGCCCGCCACCAGCGCGCGCATCGCATCGGGCACCAGACGATCGGCGGCCCAGTCACCGCCGCCGATGACGTTGCCGGCGCGCACGGTCGCCACCCGCGGCCCGCCGGCGGCGAAGAACGAGCGGCGGTAGGCGGCGGCGATCAGCTCGGCGGCGGCCTTGCTCGCGCTGTAGGGATCGTGGCCGCCGAGGGGGTCGTCCTCGCGGTAGCCCTCGGGGCGCTCAAGGTTCTCGTAGCACTTGTCGCTGGTCACGACGACGACGGCCTCGACGGAGGGCGTGTGGCGCACCGCCTCCAGCAGCGTCGACGTTCCCAGCACGTTGACGGCGATCGTTTCCAGCGGGGCCTTGTAGGACAGGCGCACGATCGGCTGGGCGGCCAGGTGGAAGACCACGCGCGGCTGGGCGGCCGCCAGCGCGGCCTGCAGGGCGCTGGCGTCGCGCACGTCGGCGAAATGCGTGGTCACCCGCTCGGCCAGTCCGCAGCGCGCGAAGTACGAGGGGGTGGTGTGCGGGGTCAGGCCGTAGCCGTTGACGCGGGCGCCGAGGTCCAGCAGCCACGTCGCCAGCCACCCGCCCTTGAAGCCGGTGTGCCCGGTGACGAAGACGGGCCGATCACGCCAGAACTCACGCGTGACCATCGGTCAGCGCCGCCACACGGCCCAGGCAGCCTTGTCCTGCCGCCACAGCTCGTTCAGCAAGTCCATCTCGCGCGGTGTGTCCATGCACTGCCAGAAGCCGTGATGTTGATAGACGGCGAGCTGCTTCATGCCGGTCAGCTTCATCAGCAGCGATTGTTCGAGAGTTTCCTCGTCGCCGGCGATCAGGTCCAGCACGCCACGTTCGAACACGAAAAAACCGCCGTTGATCCAACCCCCGTGGACCTGCGGCTTCTCCTGGAACACCTGGACCATGTTGTTCTCGATCACGACCTCGCCGAAGCGCGACGAGGGACGGACCGCGGTGAGGGTGGCCAGCTTGCCGTGACCGCGATGGAAGGCCACCAGCCGATCGAGGTCGATGTCGGCGACGCCGTCGCCGTACGTCACCATGAACTGCTGGCCGTCGAGGTAGCGCGCGACGCGGCCGAGCCGGCCGGCCGTCAGCGTGGCCTCGCCGGTCTCGGCGAGCGTCACCCGCCAGCCCGCCTCGCCGTGCGGGTGGTGCACCTGGACCTCACGCGAGCCGAGCGTGACGGTGACGTCCCGGTGACGGACCTCGTAGTTCAGGAAGTAGTCGCGGATGGCATCGCCCTTGTAGCCGAGGCACACGATGAACTCGCTGTGCCCGTAGTGGGCGTAGCTCTTCATGATGTGCCACAGGATCGGACGCCCGCCGATCGCCACCATGGGTTTGGGACGGAACTCCGTCTCCTCCCGCAGTCGCGTGCCCAGCCCTCCGGCGAGAAGCACGACTTTCATGGACGCTCCTTCGACTATAGTAAGTGCGGCCCGCGATCCGTAGGATGAACATTCTCTGGGTCAGCCCGTTCCTGCCGAAGCCCGACGCGCCGCATACCGGCGGTCGCGCCCTCGCCCAGTGGATCCGGTGGACGGCCGAGCGCCACGAGGTCACCCTCGTGTGCCGGATCGAGCCGGCCGAGCGCGCCGAGGCGGAGGCATGGCGCCCGCGCCTGGCCGGCCTCCAGCTGCAGGAATTCCGGCGGCCGGTCGGCGCGCTGGCGACAGCCCGCATCGCGGCCTCGTACGTGCACCTGGGGCGCGCCGCCAATCGGCTGCTCCGGTCTGGTGGATTCGACCTCCTCCACGTCGAGTACCTCGAGACCGGCCTCGGCATCGATGCCGCTCTGCCGGTACCGAAGGTCGCGATCGCCATCGACGAGCTGGCCAAGCCCGCGCGCCACCGGCTCCATCTGGCCCGCGGCCCTCGCGCCCGCCTGGGCGCGTGGCTCTACTGGCGTGCCATCGGGCGTGTGCAGCGGCGGATCTGCCGGAAGTTCGACCGCATCCTCACGATGTCCGAGAACGACCGCCTCGCGCTGCTGGCGACCGATCCCCGGCTGTCGGTCGGCGTGCTGCCACTGCCGATGGGGATCGACCCCCTCCGGACGGGCGCCGTTCGGCGCGAGGAAGCCGGCCTGCTCTTCGTGGGCGCGATGCACCGCGACGCGAACGTGGACGCCGTGACCCACTTCTGCCGCGAGATCCTGCCGCGGGTCCGGGCCGAGGTGCCGGCGGTGACCTTCACCATCGCGGGCGGTGAGCCGTCTGACGAGGTTTCCCGGCTGGCGGCCCAGCCGGGCGTCCGCGTCACCGGCTTCGTCGAGACGCTCGAGCCGCACTACGGAGCGGCGACCGTGTTCGTCGCGCCGCTGCGCATCACGGGCGGCATCGCCGGCAAGACCATCGACGCGCTGGCCGCCGGCTGTCCGGTCGTGACCACGACGCTCGGCAACGACGGACTGGGCGCCGCCCCCGGCGTCCACCTGCTCGTGGCCGACGCGCCCGCGGAGTTCGCGGCCGCCGTGGTGCGGCTGCTTCGCGATCCGGCGCTGCGTCGCCGGCTGGGCGCGGCGGCGGCCCGGTTCGCCGCCGAGCGCTACGGCCCCGCCGTGAGCGCGGCCGCGCTCGAGCGCGAGCACGTGGCGCTGGCGGGCGCGCTGGCGCTCACCAGACGATCAGGCGACGGACCACGCTCCAGTACGCCGCGAACACGGGATCGAGGATGAAGCGCACGGCCGCGGTGGCGACCGGCCCGAACGCGAACCGCGCGGAGAGGAACGGCACCAGGTCGCGATCGCGCCGCCGCCGCAGCGCCCGCACCGCGCGACGCTTGCGCGCGAGATAGCGCCAGCTCGCCGGCCGCGCGAAGAATCCATAGACGGCCAGCCGCTCGCCGAGCCAGCCGTGGCGGGCCGCGTAGAGCAGCCCCACCGGCTCGAACGCGAGCAGGGCGGGCGCCAGCAGCGCCAGCGTCGCCGCCCGATAGTGCGTCAGCACGTTGATCAGCCGGTTGCGCTCGACGTAGTACCACTTGCGCTTCCAGGCCGGGCGGGCGAAGTCGTAGTCGTGATGCACGACGGCGGCCGGGGCCAGCAGGCAGTCCCAGCCCGCCAGGCGCAGCCGCCAGCCGAGGTCGGAGTCCTCGTGGTACATGAACAGCGCCGGGTCGAACGTGCCGACCGCGCGCAGGGCGGCGGCCCGGTAGAGCACGGCGGCGCCGCTGGCGTAGGGGATCGGCCGCACGTCGAGCGCGCGGTCGGGCTCGCCGTCGCCGCCGACGAACCCCACGCCGAGGTAGTGCAGCGCGTTGCCCCGCGAGTGGATGACGACGCGGCCGTCGGGCTCGCGGCGCAGTAGCTTGGGCTGCACGGCGCCGGCCGCGGGGTGCGCCTCGGCCACGTCCACGAGCGCGGCCAGGACGTCGGGCTCGAGGTGCGTGTCCGGGGTGACGACCACGACGTAGTCGGCGCCGGCCGCCAGCGCCTGCTGCATGCCGAGCGCGTTGCCGCCGGCGTAACCGGTGTTGCCGCCGGGCACGAGCACCGGCACGTCCGGCGCCCGCTCGCTGAACCAGCGCGCGGCGCGCCGCTCCGGCCCGTTCTCGACGACGGTCAGCCGCCAGCGCTCGGCCGGATAGCGCTGGGCGCGCAGGCTCGCCCACAGCCGGTCGAGGTGCCTGGTTCCGTCGAAGGTGACGAGAAGGACGGCGACCGCGGGCGCGGTCACGCCGCTTCGGCTCCGGTCATGAGACGACGGAGGCCCAACGGCTCACCGCCCGGGAACGCCGATCCGGCTGGCCTCGCGCTCGCTCAGGATGCGGACGCCCTCGCCGGCGCGCAGTGCACCTTCGACCAGCACCCGCGCGTACACGCGGCTCCAGCCGGGATGGCGCTTCTGCGACACGCGGCTGTAGTCGCGCCCGAGGAACACGGGCGCGATGTTGACGCAGGGGCTCGTGTAGCGCGTCACCTGCAGCAGCACCTGCTCGCCGAGTAGCAGGTGCGTGTCGGGGACCACCAGGCTCCACTCCAGCCCCTCGGTGGTGACGTTCTCGCCGATGGCACCGGGCGTGATCGTGTGGCCCTCCGCCGTGAGCGCGAGGATCGCCTCCAGGGGGAACAGGCACACCGCGCGCTCGGGCCCGCCGTGATGCTCGGCGTCGCGATGGGTATCGCCCTCGAGGCCGAGCCGCGTCACCCGCGCCGCCGCGACCGCGCGCTTGGGGACGCCGCCGGCGGAGACGCTCAGCTGGAGGATCCGGCCCTGGTCGGCCACCTCAGGCGCCCTCGCGCTTGATCATGCGCTGGATGGTCGCCTCCAGCACGACCTCGTCACGCTGGTTCAGCACGCGGTGCCGGTAGGTGACGATGCCGCGGTCGGCCTTCTTCGTCTCGCGCTTGTCGGCCACCTCGACCTCGACCCGGATGGTGTCGCCCTCCAGCACCGGCGCCACCACGCGCAGCTCGCCGCCCAGCCAGGCCATTCCGGTGCCGTGAATGAGGCCGGTCTGCATGACGAGGCCCTCGCTGAGCGAGAACGTCAGCGCGCCCGGCGCGGCGCGGCGGCCGAAGACGGACTCCCGCTTGACGTACTCCATGTCCATGAACAACGGCTCGGTGAAGCCACACTGGTTCACGAAGTTCACGATGTCGGTCTCCGACACCGTTCGGGCCAGCGTGCGATACACGTCACCGACCTTGTGCTTTTCGAACGTTACTCCGTGTGCGTGCATCCTTGCCTGTCCTCTCTTGATAGGGGGGAGCGACCGCCGCTCCCCCCTAGGACCCCCCAACGGGAACTCGCGCGGGCGTCCCGATCACGCTCGATCCCCCGATCGTCGCGTGCTCCCCCCCTAGGACCCCCCAACGGGAACTCGCGGGCGTCCGATCACGCTCGCTCCCCGATCGTCGCGTGCTCCCCCCCTAGGACCCCCCAACGGGAACTCGCGCGGGCGTCCGATCACGCTCGATCCCCCGATCGTCGCGTACGACTCGCCTGCAGTCCAACTCGCTTACGCTTGTTCCTCTTCTTCTGTCATTCGCCGAGGTAGGCGCGGCGGACGTCCTCGTTTTCGCTGAGCGCCGTCGCGGTGCCGGTCAAGACGATGCTCCCGGTCTCCAGCACGTAGCCGCGGTGGGCGATGCTCAGCGCCATCGACGCGTTCTGCTCGACGAGCAGGATCGTCGTGCCCTGGCGGTTGACCTCGCCGATCGTCTCGAAGATCTGCTCGACCAGCACGGGGGACAGGCCCATGGAGGGCTCGTCGAGCAGGAGCAACCGCGGGCGCGCCATCAGCGCCCGGCCGATGGCCAGCATCTGCTGCTCGCCGCCCGACAGCGTGCCGGCCACCTGCGTGATGCGCTCCGAGAGACGCGGAAACAGCGCGAACACGCGCTGCAGATCGGCGTCGATGCCGTCGTCGGATCTCAAGAACGCGCCCATCATGAGATTCTCACGCACGGTCAGGCGGTTGAAGATGCGACGCCCCTCGGGCACGTGGCCGATGCCGAGGCCGACGACGTCGTGGGGCGGCGTGCCGACCAGCGGCTTGTCCTCGAGCTGGATCGAGCCCTGCCGCGGCACCAGCAGGCCCGAGATCGTCTTGAGCGTGGTCGTCTTGCCGGCGCCGTTGTTGCCGAGCAGCGCCACGATCTCGCCGCGCTGCACCTCGAGCGAGATGCCCTTCAGCGCGTGGATCTCGCCGTAGTACACCTGCAGCCCGTCAAGACGGAGCACGCGGGCTCCGGGACGCGCTGCTCCGCCCGAGATAGGCCTCGATCACGCGAGCGTCGCCCTGCACCTCGCGCGGCAACCCCTCGGCGATCTTCTCGCCGTGGTCGAGCACCGTCACCCGGTCGGAGACTTCCATGACGACCCGCATGTTGTGCTCGATCAACAGGATCGCCAGGCCGAGATCGGCCACGAGGCGACGCAGCAACCCCATGAGGTGGCCGGCCTCGCCCTGGGTCATCCCCGCGGTGGGCTCGTCGAGCAGCAGCAGCGCGGGCTCGGAGCCGAGCGCGCGCGCCAGCTCCAGCCGGCGCTGGTCGCCGTACGGCAGGTTGCGCGCGATCTCATTGGCCTTGTCCCGCAGGCCGACGCGCTCCAGGAGCTCGCTGCCACGCTGCCACAGGCCACGCTCCACCGTGTGGAAGCGGGGGGGATGGGTGAGGGCGTCCCAGAGGCCGAGCCGCACGCGGGCGTGCATGCCGACCAGCACGTTTTCGATCGCCGTCATGTTGGCGAACAGGCGGATGTTCTGGAAGGTTCGGCACACGCCGAGCGCGGTGATCTGGTCGGGTCTGAGCCCGACCAGTGAGCGGCCGCGGAACGTCACCTCGCCGGCGTCGGGCTCGTAGAGGCCGGTGAAGACGTTGAAGAGCGTCGTCTTGCCGGCCCCGTTGGGGCCGATGATCGACGAGATCCCTCGATCGAGGGCGTAGTCGACCCGGTTGATCGCCACCAGACCGCCGAAACACTTGGTGATGCCGTGCGCGTCGAACAGGGCCGTCACGGCACCACCGCCGTCGGCACCTTGTCGGTGTGGGCCAGCTCGCGCTGGCGCCGCCGGGCCGGGAAGATGCCTTGTGGCCGGAAGATCATCATCAGGACGAGGATGATGCCGAATACCATCCGCTCGTACTTCGCCGGCTCGAGCTGCGTGGGCAGGTCGGCCAGGCTGTAGCCGAGCACGGTGACGCCGGCGTTCTTCAGCTCGTTGAGCCACAACGAGAAGCCCTTGAGCACCTGGAGATTGAGCACCGTCACCACCGTGGCGCCGACCACCGCGCCCGGGATCGAGCCCATGCCGCCCAGGATCACCATGGCCAGCACGCCGATCGACTCGAGGAACGTGAACGACTCGGGGTTGATGAAGATCTGCTTGGCCGAGAAGACCACGCCCATCACGCCCGCGAAGGACGCGCCGCACGCGAAGGCCAGGAGCTTGGCGCGCACCAGCGGCACCCCCATGGCCTGCGCCGCCAGCTCGTCCTCCCGCATGGCCTCCCACGCCCGCCCGATGTGTGAGTCCTCCAGCCGGCGGTTGACGAGGATCACCACCGCGACGATCAGCAGCACGAGGAAGTAGAAGCCCTCCGAGTACGGGATGCCGAACGGCAACGGGGGGCGGCCGATCGGCGTGATGCCCTTGGGGCCGTTGGTGAGGTTGATCGGCTTGTCGAGGTTGTTGGCCAGCACCCGGATGACCTCGCCGAAGCCGAGGGTGACGATGGCAAGATAGTCGCCGCGCAGTCGCATCACCGGCAGTCCGAGCAGGACCCCCGTGATCGCCGCCACCGCCAGGCCGACGAAGAGGAACACGTAGAACCAGCCCGGGGCCAGCGGGAAGCCGCCGCCGAAGATCAGGTTGGCGTGGGGCGAGCCGACGATCGCCCATGAATAGGCGCCGACCGCAAAGAACGCCACGTAGCCGAGATCCAGCAAGCCGGCGAGGCCCACGACGATATTCAGTCCAAGGGCCAGCGCCGCGAAGATGCCGACTTGAGTGGCGACTTCGAGGTAGTAGCCGTTGCGAAACCCGATCAGCGGCATCAGGACCAGGAGCGCCACGCCGAGGAGCCCGGTCCGCAACCAGGCCGGGATGCGGGTGACGTATACGTACAGCAGCGAGAGCTGGAAGGCGAGGAACACGAGGATGGAGCGCGGGAAGAGGTCGACCAGGGTGACCGAGAGCGCGACCGCCGCCACCGCGGCCACCGCCCGGATCATGCGCGGCCCCGCACGACCTCGCCCAGCAGGCCCTTGGGCCGGAAGATCAGGATCAGGATGAGGACGGAGAAGGCGAAGATGTCCTTGTACTCGGCGCCGAACGCGCCGCCGGTGAGCAGCGACATGTACGAGGCCGCGAAGGCCTCCAGCAGGCCGAGGACGAGCCCGCCGAGCATCGCGCCGGGGATATTGCCGATGCCGCCCAGCACCGCCGCCGTGAACGCCTTCAATCCCGGGATGAACCCGGTATACGGGTTGATGAGGCTGTACTGGATGCCGAACAACACGCCGGCGGCGCCGCCCATGGCCCCGCCGATGAGGAACGTGAGCGAGATGATCCGATTGACGTTGATGCCCATCAGGCTGGCCGCCGCCTGGTCCTCGGCCACCGCCCGGATGGCGGTACCGATCTTCGTGCGGTTCACCAGGACGTGCAGGCTCCACAACATCAGCAGCGCCGCCACGATCACGACCAGCGAGCGGACCGACACGTCGAGCGTGCTGGTCAGCTCGAAGCGGATGTTCATCACGTCCATGGTGGGATAGACGAGGTTGAACGCGTTGCGCCACATCGACTCGAACAGCCGGATGACGTCTTGCAGGAAGAACGACACCCCGATGGCCGAGATGAGCGGGATCAGGCGGGGCGCGGTGCGGAGCGGCCGGTAGGCCACGCGCTCGACGGTGACAGCGAGGAGCCCGCTGGCCAGCATCCCGGCCAGGATCACCAGGATCAGCACCACGACCCACGGCAGGCGCGCGAGCCAGCCGGCCGACTGCAGCGAGAGCAAGATCTCGACGCCGACGAACGCGCCGAAGATGAAGATCTCGGAGTGCGCGAAGTTGATGAACTCCAGCACCCCATACACCATCGTGTAGCCGAGCGCGATCAACGCGTACATGAACCCCAGCAAGATGCCGTCGAGCAAGACCTGGGGGAAAATGCCGATGAGGAGTGCGTAGTCCATCAGATGCCTGCGATGCCTGCGCGGGAACGCAGAGGGTAGGTCAAGAGGGGTGCAAGGGGGCGGGGGTCCGCCGCGACCTTGGCCTCGGGGAGCGCCGGACCCCCGTGCCCTTGCACCCCTCCTGACCGCGCGCTACTTCTTCGCGGCGGCCGGCGCCGCGATCGTGAGCTGCTTGACGATCTTGTTGTCGCCCCACTTCTCGGGGTTGTCGCTGACGACCTGGAGCACGAAGTAGAGCGCCTTCTTGCGGTCGCCCTTGCCGTCGAACTCGATCTCGCCGGTGATGCCCTTGTGCTTCACCTTCCGGATCGCCACGGCGACGTCCTCGCGGCTCGGGGCCTTGCCCCCCTTGGCCGCGGCCTCGATGGCCTTCAGCGCGATCGCGGTCGCGTCGTAGGCCTCGGCCGCGTACGGCTCCGGGTTCTTGCTGAACTTCTTCTTGAAGTCGTCAACGAAGCCCTTGGCGCCGGCCAGCGCCGAGGCCGGACCCGCCGCCGACGTGTAGTACATGCCGACGACGGCCTTGCCCGCGATCTTGGTGAGGTCGGAGGAGTCCATGCCGTCGGGGCCCATGAACTTCGCCTTGATGCCCTTCTCGCTGGCCTGCTTGAAGAACGGCGCGCCCTGGTCGTAGATGCCGCCGAAGTAGATGAGGCTCGGGTTCTTGGCCTTGATCGGCGTGAGGATCGCGTCGAAGTTCGACTTCTCCTCGGTGCCGTCGAAGCCGGCCACGGTGAGGCCCTTCTTCTTGGCGTCGTCGCGGAAGAACTCGG
>JBGPZN010000404.1:0-3610 GCA_041493815.1 Methylomirabilia bacterium | reverse complement strand
CGGCCGCCGAACCGCCACGCTCGCCGAGTCATCGTCGACCCCTCTCCACCCGCCGCGCGGGTGTCCGGAACAGGCTGCCCGGTATCATTGCGATCGGCCGCGACGCTGTCAAGGCGCCGACCAGACTCTCACGGCCGCATTCCGCGCCCGCCCTCACGGTCGGGCGAGCGCAGGGGTGCTGGCCGGCGGGCGGCGGTGGCGGGTCGCCTGCTCATAGGCGTAGCCGAGCTTGATCAGCTGTGGCTCGCTCCACGCTCGCCCGAGCAGCTCGACTCCGACGGGCAGGCCGTCGGGAGTGAAGCCGCCGGGGACGACGAGGGCGGGCAGGCCGGAATTGGCGCTCAGGTGGCAGTTGGTGCCCAGCTGCACCTCGCCGATCACGTTGGCCTTGCGGCGGATGGTCGGATAGGCGAGGGCGTCGACGCGGTTGTCGGCCATCGCCTTGAGAATCGCCTGCCGCAGGGTGTCTCGCTTGACCACATGCTCAAGGTATTCCTTCGTGTCGCGGGACTGGACGCCCTGCGCATTGCGCAAGACCGTCTCTACGGCGGGGTGATACTTCCCTGAAGCCAGCACCTCCTCGAGCGTCCGCACCGGCGCGGTCGGGCGCGCGCCCAGGTACGCGTTGAGATCGGCCTTGAAGTCCTGCCCGAGCACCAGGAAGCCTCGCATGCGGTCCTGGATCAGCTCGTTAAGGGCCGGGATCGTCACCTCGACGACCTCCGCACCCTGGGTCTTCATCTGGTTGATGGCCGCTCGCACGACGGTCGCGACCTCGGCGTCGGCCGGGTCCGTGCCGAACAGCGCGGCCAGCAGACCGATGCGGGCGCCGCCGAGCCCGGCGAGCTGGAGGAAATCGGTATAGCTCTTGGGGATGTGGCCGACGCTGGCGGCGGTCTGCGGGTCAGTCGGGTCGTAGCCGACGATCGCATCGAGAACGACGGCGACGTCGGTGACGGTGCGCCCGAGCGGTCCGCCGATGTCCTGCGTGCTGGACAGCGGAACGATGCCGCTGCGGCTCGCCAGCCCCTGCGTGCCACGGATGCCCACCAGGCTATTGTGGGACGCGGGAATGCGGATCGAGCCGCAGGTATCGCTGCCCATCCCGACCGCCGCGAAGTTGGCGCCGATGGCGGCTCCCGTCCCGCCACTGGAGCCGCCCGGATTGCGGCCGAGCGCGTACGGGTTGCGCGTCTGGCCGAAGAGAGAGCCGAGCGTCGTGATGCCATAGGCGAACTCGTGCATGTTCGACTTGGCCATGACGATCGCGCCGGCGTCGCGGAGCTTCTTGACGAGGACGGCGTCGGTGGCCGGCACCCAGCCCGCCAGCGAGCGCGAGCCGGCGGCCGTCTGCATGTTGGCGGTCTCGTAGTTGTCCTTGACGATCAGCGGAATGCCGTGGAGCGGTCCGCGCGGCCCTTTGGCCCGGCGCTCGGCATCCAGCGCATCGGCCTCGGCCAGCGCGCTGCTGTTGATCGCGCTGATCGCGTTCAGGGCCGGGCCCCGCTGGTCGTACGCGTCGATACGTGCCAGGTACATGGCGATCAGGTCGCGCGAGGTCACTGAGCCCGTGGACAGCGCTGCCTGCAGGTCCGGGATCGTCGCCTCCAGCAGCTCGAAGGATCGCGTCGGCCCTTGAGCACGCCCTTCCTCGACGATGCCTTCGCAGAACAACAGGGAAACACCGGCCAGTACGGCGATGAGTCGTGTCTTGTTCATGCTCGGCGTTACCCAGCTCCCGGCGTGATGATCGTCTTCACGCCGCGGCCGGCCGTGGCGTGGGCGAACGCGTCCTCGATCTTGGCGAGCGGGAAGCGCGCGGTGATCAGCGACTTCACGCCGAGCTTCGGCATCAGCGCCAGCGCGCGCCGGAACGAGCGGCCGCGGCCGAAGGCGCCGTGGATCGTGATCTCGCGGTAGTGGACGTCGAAGAGGTCGAGCGGGAGTGAGCTGCCCTTCGGATTGACGCCGACGAGCTGCAGCACGCCGGTCGGCCGCACGAGGGCCAGCGCCTCGGCGACCAGCTCCGGCTTGCCGACCGCCTCGCACACCACGTCGGCGCCACGCCCACCGGTGAGCGCCAGCACGCGCTCGCGCAAGTTCTCCTTCGTGGGATCGACGACGACCGAGGCGCCGACGCGCTTGGCCATCGTGCGCCGCTCCTCGAGCGGATCGGACAGGATGAGCTTCCTGGCGCCGCGGCGCTTGGCGATGACCATCGTCAACAGGCCCATGATGCCGCCGCCGATCACCAGCACGGTCGCGCCGCGCGGCATCGTGAACTGCTCGAGCCCGGCCAGGCAGCACGAGGCCGGCTCGGTCAGCGCCGCGGTCACCGGATCGAGCCCGCGCGGCAGCGGATGGAGATTGGCGACGGGCAGCGCCACCCGCTCGGTGAAGCCGCCCACGCGCGTGCACTTCGTACACTGCGAGACGCGCTCTTCCTTGCACTCCGGGCACCGACCACAGCCGTAGGACGGCTCGCAGGCGACGGCACGGCCGATCAGGCGCTTGCTCACGCCCCGGCCGACGTCCTGGATCACGCCCGTGTACTCATGCCCCATCACCAGTGGGGGCGTCCATGGAAACAGCCCCTGGGTCGCGTGCACGTCGGTGCCGCAGATGCCAGCCGCCTGGACGGCGACGAGGGCCTGACCCGGCCCTGGGGCCGGATCAAGGACGTCGTCCAGCGTGAAGCGCGCGCCGCCGCGCCAGGTCGCCGCCTTCATGGCTTGAGGATCACGCGCGTCGCGGCGGTGCCGGTGTTCTTGCCCTGCCACTCGGCGAAGGTGAACGCCTGGTTGACCTCCGAGAGCGGGAAGCTGTGCGAGACGACCTTGGACAGCGGGTACTTGTCCTTCGTGCGCACCAGGAAGTCGAGGGCGGCCGGCATGATCCAGGGGTTGTAGTGCATCAGCCCCTTCCACGTGATCTGCTGGGTGATGACCTTGGTGGCCGGCAGCGTGATCGTGGCGGGGATGATGTTGCCGATGTCCACGAAGGTGCCGTTGAAGCGGACCATGTCCAGCCCCTCGAGCGTGGCCGCCGCGATGCCCACCACCTCGACCACGATGTCGGCGCCGCGGCCGTCGGTGAGGTCCTTCACGCGCTGCACGCGCGACTCCGGCGTGGGGAGCTCGTTCATGTCGATCACGTCGGTGGCGCCGCAGTTGCGCGCCATGGCCAGGCGCGGCGTCTGCTTGTCGATCGCGATGACCTTCGACGCGCCCTTCTCGGCGGCGACCGCGCAGGCGTAGATGCCGAGGCCGCCGGCGCCCTGGATGACCACGACGTCGCCGAACTTCATGTCGGCGTACTCGAGGCCGTGCAGCACCTGGCAGAGCGCGCAGTTCACCGGGGGGATGGCCTCGTCGGGCAGCACGTCGGGAACCGTGAAGACGTAGTGGCCGGGCGGCAGGTAGTAGTACTCGGCGTAGCCGCCGTCGCAGTAGGCGTACTCGTTCAGCGTGAACTGCTGGCTCTTGCGGTGCCGGTGCGGGCAGGCGTGGTACTCGCCGCGCACGCACCAGTAGCAGCGATTGCACGGGTTGAAGAACGGGAAGGCGACGCGATCGCCCTCCTTGAGCGGCCGCCGCAGCGAGTCGGTCGT
>JBGPZN010000483.1:0-2959 GCA_041493815.1 Methylomirabilia bacterium | reverse complement strand
GATGGCCATCATGCGGCCGCGATTGGCCGGCGTGGTGATGTCGGCCAGCACGATCTGCCCGCCGATGAGCACCAGCCCGGCCCCGGCTCCGGCCACGAAGCGGCCGCCGATGAACAGCGGGTACGTCGGGGCGTACGCGCACAGGAGATTGCCGGCGGCGCTGACGAGGCCGCCCAGGGCGAGCGCCGAGCGCCGACCGGTGGCGTCGGCCAGCCGCCCGGCGGGGACGGCGAGCAGGAAGCGGGCGAGACCGTAGGCCGCGATGGAGGCGCCGATCGCCGATTGCCCGACGCCGAACGAGTGCGCGTAGAGCGCGAGCACCGCCACCACCGCGCCGAAGCCGAGCTGGTTGACCGCGACGAGGACGCAGAGCCAGACGAGGATCCGCGTCCGGGCGGGCGCTGACGGACTCAGCGGATGTCGTCGCCGAGTCGGTAGTCGGCGGTCAGCGCGTCGAGCCGGGTCTTGAGGCCCGGATCGAGCGTCTTGCCGACCGCGGCAATCGCGTCATCGAGCTGTCCGGGCCGGCTGGCGCCGACGATGGGCGAGGTCACCGCCGGGTGCGCGAGCACCCAGGCCAGCGCGAGCTGGACCATCGACATCCCGGCCTCGGTGGCGAGGCCGCGCAGCTCTTCGACGGTCTCGAACTCGCGCTCGCGCCAGTAGCGCTCCTGATACCGCTTGGCGGCGGTGCCCAGCGTGAAGCGCGTGCCCGCGGTGGGGCCGGCCTCGCGGTGGTGCTTGCCGGAGAGGAAGCCGCCCGCCAGCGGGTTGTAGGGGATCACCGCCAGCCCGTCCATCTGGCACAGCGGCAGCAGGTCGCGCTCGATCTGGCGGAAGAGCAGGTTGTAGCGCGGCTGGACCGTGTCGAAGCGGGCGACGCCGAGCACGTCGCTGCGGCCCAGCGCCCTCGCCGTCTGCCAGGCGGGGTAGTTCGAGCAGCCGACGTAGCGGGCCTTGCCGGCCCGGACCACGTCGTCGAAGGCGCGCAGCGTCTCGTCGATCGGCGTCTCGGCATCCGGGTGATGCGCCTGGTAGAGGTCGACGTAGTCGGTCTGCAGACGGCGCAGCGAGGCGTCGATCGCGTCGAGGACGTGCTTGCGGGAGAGACCACGGTCCCAGGAGCGTGAGCCCGTCGCGCCCGAGCACTTGGTGGCGACGATGAACTCGTGACGGCGGCCGCGCAGCCAGCGCCCGAGAATCTCCTCGGTGCGTCCGACCGTCTCCGGCGTGCCGCCGAGCGGATAGACGTCGGCGGTGTCGAGAAAGGTGATGCCGCCCTCGGCCGCCCGGTCGAGGATGGCGCGCGAGGCCGGCTCGTCGCACTGCAGGCCGAAGGTCATCGTGCCGAGACACAGACGAGAAACGGGAAGACCCGTTCGCCCAAGATGAACGTGCCGCACGGCTTACCGACCTTTGAACTGCGGGCGCCGCTTCTCGGAGAAGGCCTTGACGCCTTCTTGATAGTCCTCGCTGTTGAAGCAGTCGGCGATCAGCGTGTCGAGCAGCGCGGTGTCCCGCTTGTCGGGGGGAGAGGCGAGTTGCTCCACCGTGTTCTTGGCCGAGCGGATCGTGAGCGGCGCGTTGCGCGAGATCGTCAGCGCGTAGTTGCGGGTGAAGGTCTCCAGCTCGGCCTTGGGCACCACCTGGTTCACGAGCCCCATGCGCCAGGCGTCCTGGGCGCTGAAGTCGGTGCGGGCGGTGAAGAAGATCTCCTTGGTGTAGGCGGGGCCGACCAGCCGCATCAGCTTCTCCATGCCGTGGTAGTGATAGCCGAGCCCGAGGCGGGCGGCCGGCACACCGAAGCGCGAGTCGTCGGAGCAGATGCGCAGATCGCAGCCGATGGCGATGCTGAGCCCGCCGCCGATGCAGAAGCCGTGGATCATGGCCAGCAGCGGCTTCTGCAGGTGGGTGAGCGAGTCCTGGCCGCGGGCGGAGATCCGCCGGTACTCCTCTTCGTCCGCCATGTTGCGCCGGCGATCCTTGAATTGCGAGATGTCGGCGCCCGACACGAACGCCGCCTCGCCGGCGCCGCGCAGGATCACCACGCGGATGGCGTCGTCGGTGGCCAGGTCGTTGACGTACTTCGGCATCAGCTCCCACATCTCCTGGCTGACCGCGTTGCGCTTCTCCGGCTGGTTGAAGACGATCCAGCCGATCGGCCCGTCCTTCTCCATCAGCAGCTTGAGCGTATCGGTCATGAGCGGCTCTCTCCTTTGGTGGCCCGCCTGGGGGGACCGCTCCGGTGTATCTCGTCGGAGCGCCCAGCGCAAGTCGTGGTACGGTGTGCCAATTTCTACTGGGGGCCCCGATATGGCCCCCAGACCCCCAAGCGCTCGGGACGCCCCGGCGGAGCCGTGGCGCCCCTCGATCTTCCGAATCCAGCGAGGGAGGAACAGCAGCCATGGCACAGGGATTCGCATTGTTCGCGGCGACCGCTGGGGACGTCATTTGCGCCGCCGCGCGGGAGGCCGAGGCGCTCGGCTACACCTCGTTCTGGGTCAATCACCCGGGATCGACCGACGGCCTGGCCGTCCTGGCACTGGCCGCGGGCGAGACCCGGCGCGTCGAGCTGGGCGTCGGCGTGATCCCGCTGCACACGCGGGGGCCGGCGGCGATCGTGCAGGGCGTGCGGGAGCAGAAGCTCCCGCTGCCGCGGCTGCTGCTCGGCGTGGGCAGCCCCAATCCCAAGTCGCTCGAGCGGGTGCGGGACGGCGTGGCCGCGCTGCGCGCGGATCTCTCGACGCGGATCATCGTGGCGGCGCTCGGGCCGAAGATGTGCCGCCTGGCCGGCGAGGTCGCCGACGGCGTGCTGCTGAACTGGGTGACGCCGGAGTACGCACGCAAGTCGGCCGACATCGTGCGCGAGGGGGCCGCGGCGGGCAAGCGCCGGGCGCCGCCGAGCGACGCCTACGTCCGCCTCGCGCTCGGCGCCGCCGGGCGGGCCCGCAGCGCGGAG
>JBGPZN010000190.1:0-6620 GCA_041493815.1 Methylomirabilia bacterium | reverse complement strand
CCGACATGGCCCCCCACTACACTCCCACATGCTCGTCACGCCCCGGCGATAGCCGCCGCGCTCCTCGTCAACGCGCTCGCCCGGGAGCCCCCGACATGGCCCCCCACTACACTCCCACATGCTCGTCACGCCCCGGCGGAGCCGGGGCGCTCCTCGATAACGCGATCGTTCACGGGCTCTGAGCCTTGTCTCGGCGCGCCACTCGCGGTAGCATCCCGGCACTCGCGCGAGGACCGAGAGAGGCCGATGGATTTCGGAGTGTTCGTCGAGCAGATGCGCCGCGGGGCCAGCCAGGCCGACGCCTTCCACGAGATATCCGAGCTCGTGGACGCGGCGGAAGCGTGGGGGCTCGATATCGTCTGGCTGGCCGAGATGATGGTCAACCCGTCACGCTCGGTGCTGTCGGCGCCGCTGCTCGTGTCGAGCTGGGCCGTGGCCCGGACCAAGCGCCTGCGCGTGGGCACCGCCGTCCAGCTCCTGCCGCTGAACCATCCCATCCGCGTCGCCGGCGAGATCACCACGCTCGATCACCTGAGCCAGGGACGATTCGATTTCGGCATCGGTCGCAGCGGCAGCCCGCGCTCGTACGACGCGCTCGGCGTCCCCTATGAAGAAAGCCAGGCGCGGTTCTTCGAGGCGCTGGAGATCATCCTGACCGCCTGGAAGGGCGAGCCCTTCAGCTACGAGGGGCAGTTCTACCACTTTACCGACGTCACCGTCACCCCGCGCCCCTACCGCCAGCCGCATCCACTCGTCCGCATGGCCGCGACGACCGCCGAGACGTTCCCTCGCGTCGGGCGGATGGGCCTGCCGATCTTCGTCGGGCTGCGCGGCATGGACATCCCCGAGCTGACCGGATGCCTGCGGGCGTATCGCCAGGCGTGGCGCGAGGCCGGCCATCCCGGGGACGGCGACGCGTGCCTGCGGATCCCGATCTACGCCGCGCCGACGGAGAGCGCCGCCCGGGACGAGCCGCGCGAGACCATCACCTACTACATGGAGCGCCAGGCCAACCTGACCCTGGAACCGCTCGGCCGCGCCGGGATCGGATCGGTCGCCGTCCGCAAGAATCAGGCGGGACGCCTGGCCACACTGTCGTACGACGAGATCTTGAGCCGTAAGGTGGCCTTCGGCACCGGTGCGGGGTTGATCGACCGCCTGCGACAGCTTCGCGACGAGCTCGGCGTGACCGGGATCGCGGCCGAGCTGAACCCCGGCGGACTCCTGCCGATCGCGCAGGAGATGCGCAGCCTGCAGATCCTCACCCAGCAGGTGATGCCCGCGTTCAAGTAGCCGGCGGCGCCGGCGCCGCCGCCCCGTCACCACGGGCCGCGGACGTGAGTGACCAGTTTCGTGACGGGGTCGCGGGGCCGGCCGGTCAGTCCCTGTTCACGCACGGCGCCCCGCCCCCGGCCACGGGCTCGACATTTCAGGGGCTTAGGGGCCGACCGGCCCGTGGTCCGGCGCTTGCTCCGATGTCATGGCTCGTGGACCGGGCCAAGCGCTACCTCCTGGAGAACTTCGAGAACATCTTCGTGCTCGTCACGCTGCTGAGCACGGCGGGCGTCAACTACCTGGTGCCCGCCAAGCTCGCGTTCCTCAACTTCTACTTCCTGCCGATCATCCTGGCCGGCTACTACCTGGGGCGGCGCAGCGCGGTGCTGGGCGCGCTGCTCTGCGCGCTGATGATGTCGATCTACGTCATCCTCTTCCCGGAGGCGTTCGAGACCAGCGGCGGGCGCGGCGACGTCTACACGTACATCGCGGCCTGGGCCGGATTCCTCATCCTCGCCGGCGCGGTCGTGGGCCGGCTCCAGGAAAAGCTTGCCGAGGAGGTTCACACGACCGGGGCCCTGAACACCGAGCTGCGCCAGCGGCAACAAGATTTGACGGCGGCGAACCGGACCCTGAAGGACTACGGCGACAACCTCGAGGCCAGGGTGCGCGACCGGACCGAGGAGCTGGAGGCGTCCAAGCGCGCGGTGGAGGCGATGAAGACGAAGGTCGAGGACACCCTCTACGCGACGATGGACGCCTCCGTCGCGAATCTCATCATCGAGGGCCGGCTACGCACCGAGAAGCGCAACGTGGCCGTGATGTTCTCGGACCTCAGCGGCTTCACCACCTACTCCGAGGACCGGCCGCCCGAGCTCGTCATCCGCGATCTCAACCGCTACCTGGGGGAGATCGAGCCGATCATCCTGGCCTACCGCGGCCACATCGACAAGTACATGGGCGACGGCACCATGTGCGAGTTCGGCGCGCCGATCGACAGCGAGGCCTACCGCCTGCAGGCGGTGCTGGCCGCGCTCAAGATGCAGGAGCGCGTCGCCGCCGGCGACTACCCGTGGAGCATGCGGATCGGCGTCGCCTCGGGCCTGGCCATCACGGGCCTCATCGGCTCGCGGCGCCAGACCTACACGGCGATCGGCGACGTGGTGAACCTCGCCTCGCGGCTGGAAAAGCTCGCCGCGCCCGGACGGATCCTGATCGATCGGTACACCTACGAGGACGTCTCCCGCTTCGTCGACGCGCAGAAGAAACGCGACCTGCCGCTGCGCGAGATCCGGGACGCCGAGCGCGAGCGGCAGCTGGAGGCGCTGCACGAGCAGATGACGGGCGGCGCCACCGACGCCGAGCGGTTCTACAAGATCGGCCAGATCCACCAGGAGCTCGGCGAGCCGGTGGAGGCGCTGCAGTACTACGAGCGCGCGCTCCGGCTCGATCCCGCCCACGTGCACTTCAAGGTGGCCTACGCCGAGGCCCGCATGCGCCTGGACTCGAACGGGACCATCAGCATCAAGGGCAAGCGTAAGCGCGTCGAGGCCTTCGAGGTCGTGGGGCTCAAGGATCCACTGGCCGATCGCGAGAAGATCCCCGAGGGCTTCTACAACCAGTACGGCTACGTCTCGGGCCGCATCCAGGTGCCGGCCGACCTGATCCTGCCGATCGAGGCGCGCGACGCGCGGATCGGGCACGCGACCACCGTCGCGGTCCTCTCCTACGCCATCGCCGACGTCCTCGGCTTCGGGGATACCGAGCGCATGGACATCCTCCGCGCCGGCTACCTGGCCGACATCGGCATGGAGATCGTGCCGCACCACCTGCTGAACCGCCGCGGGTCGCTGGCCGGCTCCGAGTACGAGGCGATCAAGAAGCATCCCCAGGCCGGCGAGCGCCTGCTGCGGACGATGGGCTACCAGAGCGAGACCGTGCTGGGGATCATCCGCTCGAGCCACGAGCTGCTCGACGGCTCCGGCTACCCCGAGCGGCTGCGCGGGGAGTCGATCCCGTTCGGCGCCCGCATCGTCGTCGTCGCCGACGCCTACGACGCGCTGACGTCCTGGCGTCCGTACCGCGACCCGCTGGCCCGCGACGCCGCGCTCGACGAGATCGGCCGCAGCTGCGCGCGCGGCGTCTACGACTCGCGGGTCGTCGAGACGCTCCTCAAGCTCCTCGGTTGACGACGTGCAGGCGCTCGCCCCGGGCGAACGCCTCCACGGTGGCGATGGCGATGCGCAGCATGTTCGAGGCGGCCTCCGGCGTGTTGTAGCCGATGTGCGGCGTGAGGAGCACGTTGGGCAGCGTGCGGAAGACGTAGTCGGTGGGCGGCGGCTCGGTGTCGTGCACGTCGAGCGCGGCGCCGCGCAGGTGCCCGCCCTGGAGCCGCTCCACCAGCGCCTCGTTGTCGACCAGCCGGGCCCGCGCCGTGTTCACGAACCACGCCCCTGGCTTCATCCGCTCCAGCAGCGCGCGCGAGATCAGGCCGTGCGACTCGGGCGTGTAGGCCAGGTGCAGGGTCACCACGTCGGCGGCGGCGAACAGGTCCTCGAGAGAGACGAGCGTCACGCCGTGACGCGCGCGCTCCGCGGAGGCGCGGCGCGTCCAGCCGAGCAGCCGCATGTCCAGGCCGGCGCCCAGCCGCGCCATCTCGGTGCCGATCGGGCCCAGCCCGACGATGCCGAGCGTCTTGCCCCGCAGCTCCATCCCCTGGAAGCGGCCGGGCTCCCAGCGTCCCTCCCGCGCGCTCACGAAGGCGGGGCCGATGTGCCGGGTGAGCGCCAGGATCATGGCCAGCGCGTGCTCGGCCACCGACGTCGCGCCGTAGTCGGGCGTGTAGGCGACGTCGATGCCCCGCCGCGTCGCCTCGGCGACGTCGATGCAGCTGTTATAGCCGATCCCGAGGAAGCTGACGAAGCGCAGGCGCTCGCACGCGCGCAGCACCTCGGCGTCCATCTCCGAGTAGTCGAGGACGACCGCCTCCGCCGGGCGCAGGCGCTCGATCAGCTGCGCCCGGTCGGGCGGCGGGCCGTCGTAGAAGTCCACCTGGCCCAGCGTGCGCAACGGCTCGAGGTCCGACGGGTCCCGCACGCAGCCGGCGCCGTCCGGGAAGACGATGCGCACGGCCTCAGCCCTTGTAGGCGACGGCCGGCCGCTTCATCTCGAAGATGTCGTGGACGTGGGTGTACTGGTGCCCGGCCAGGCGGCCCACCGGCCGCAGCCGGCGCATGTCGATGCGCCCGGTGGCCGGATCGTAGACGTCGTCGCGCACGTGCAGGTGGACGATCTCGCCGATCACCAGGTGATGCGGGAGGTTGCCGACCGGCAGGATCCGCACAACCCGACACTCCATGTTGATGGGCGCCGCCGCCACCCGCGGGGCCTTCACCTGCACGCTCGGCGCCGCCGCCAGCCCGGCCTGCGTGAACTCGTCCACCTCGGCCGGGTAGTCGCCCGAGGTCACGTTCATCTGCTCGGCCAGGTCGTCGTCGACCACGTTGACCACGAACTCCCGCGTGAGCTCGACGTTGCGCAGTGTGTCCTTCTTGCCGCGCGTGCCCGGAACCTCGACGCCGCGGGGCGACGACGAGAACGCGATGGTCGGCGGGTCGTGGGTGATGGCCATGAAGTAGCTGAAGGGCGCCAGGTTGCGCACCCCGTCGGCGTCGACGCTCGACACCCAGGCGATGGGCCGCGGCACCACGCAGCCGATGAGGAGCTTGTACATTGTGGTCGGGTCCGGGACTCGCAGGTCGACTTGCACGGCGTCTCCTTTGATCGCCGGAAGCTCGCCGCCCCGGCGCGGCCCCTACTCCAACAGAGCCGGTGCCGCATTGCAAATTGCTAGAATGCCGGGCGAGGACACCGACGTCCGTTGACCCTGGCCGCGTTCCACGTCCGCAGCTTCCGCTTTCAGTGGTCCGCCGACCTCCTGACGTCGTGGGCGTTCGAGATGGAGACGCTCGTGCTGGGCTGGTACGTGATGGTCAACACCGGCTCGGTGCTGCTGCTCACCGCCTTCGGCTCGCTGCAGTTCCTCGGCACGCTCGCCGCGCCGATGTTCGGCGTGCTGGGCGACCGGCTCGGCGGGCGGATCATGCTGTGCGCGATGCGCGCGACCTACGCCGCGCTGGCGACGCTCCTGATGCTGCTGGCCCTGACCGGGCTGCTGACGCCGGCGTGGGTGCTCGTGGTGACGGCGCTCGCCGGCGTCGTCCGTCCCAACGACCTCGTCATGCGCAACACGCTCATCGGCGAGACGATCACCTCGGCCCACCTGATGGGCGCCCTCGGCATGTCGCGCGCCACCGGGGACTCCGCACGCGTCGGCGGGGCGCTGGCCGGTGCCGGCCTCTCGACCGCGCTCGGCATCGGCTACACCTACGTCGTCGTCGCCGGCGTCTACCTCGCGAGCCTCGCCCTGACCTTCGGGGTGGCCCGCAGGCCTCCGGTGCCCGACCCAGGGGCTTCGCTACGCGGCGCCTCCATGCCCGGCCCGTCGGGCTGGCGCGATCTCAAGGACGGCCTCGTGCGCGTCGTGCGAACGCCGGAGCTGCTGGCCATGATGCTGCTGGCGTTTCTGATCAACCTCACGGCCTATCCCGCCTCCGCCGGCCTGCTGCCCTACGTCGCCAAGTACGTCTACCGCGTCGACGCCACCGGGCTCGGGTTGCTGGTGGCCAGCTTCGCGTTCGGCGGTCTCCTGGCCTCGATCGCCACCGTGCTGACCGGTGGGCCGCGCCAGCCCGAGCGCTTCACGCTGGTCTGCACCGCGATCTGGTACGTGCTGGTGCTCGGCTTCGGCCACGTGAGCAGCATGGGCGCGGGGCTGCTCGTGCTACTGCTGGCCGGCTTCGCGCAGAACGTGGCGATGATCGCGATGACCGCCGTCCTGCTCGCCAACGCCGGCGCCGGCTTTCGAGGTCGGGTGATGGGCGTGCGGATGCTCGCCGTCTACGGCCTGCCGCTGGGGCTGCTGGCCTCCGGGTTCCTCATCGGGCGCATCGGGTATCCGCTGACCGTCAGCGCCGCCGCCGGCATCGGCCTGCTCTTCACGCTGCTCATCGGGATCAGGTGGCGCGCGAGCATATGGCAGCGGCGGCGACGGCCGGCGGTCGCGACGTCGCTCCCGCAGCAGGTCTGACCCCCGGCGCCCGCTGACCACCTGAGTGGGGCCCTGTCGGGGCCCCCCACTCACGTCAGTCGCCGCAGGACCTGGTACTGGTAGTGGTACGAGTTCACGCCGGAGCCGTTGTAGCGACGCACGGCGTAGGGCCAGTCGCAGCCCAGCTTCGAGCGGTCCGGCACCCCGGCGTAGGTCGTCTCCCGGTGGTACTTGG
>JBGPZN010000118.1:0-8752 GCA_041493815.1 Methylomirabilia bacterium | reverse complement strand
GACGCTGCTCCCCGCGCTGGCCAGCGCCTGGATCTGGATCCACATCGCCCTGGCGATGGTGGGCATCGCCGCGTTCGTGTTCAACTTCGCCGGCGCCATCATGTACCTGCTGCAGGAGCGCCAGCTCAAGACCAAGCGCCCCGGCGCCTTCTACTACCGGCTGCCGTCGTTGCAGACGCTGGATCGCCTCACCTTCCGCACGCTGGCGCTCGGCTTTCCGTTCCTCACCACCGGGCTCGTACTCGGCACGCTGTGGGCGCGCGCCGCCTGGGGCAGCACGTTCACCTTCGATCCGGTGGCGGTGTTGTCGTTCGTGGCCTGGCTGATCTATGCGAGCACGCTGGCCGGGCGCGCGGCCGCGGGCTGGCACGGGCGGCGGGCGGCCTACTTCTCGATCGTGGGCTTCGTGACGCTCGTCCTCACGCTCGGCGCCGGGCTGTTCCTGCCGGGCCGGCACGGCTCCTGATGCCCCTGTTCGTCGCCGGCCTCAGCCACAAGAACGCGCCGGTGGCGCTGCGCGAGCTGCTCGCCGTCGAGGAAGACAAGCTCCGCGAGCTGCTGCACGATCTGCAGTCGAGCGACGTACTGCGCGAGGTCGTGGTGCTGTCCACGTGCAACCGGGTGGAGGTGTACGGCGTGGCCGAGGCCCCGGGCGAGGCCCGCGCCCTGGCCTTCCGCTCGCTGTGCCGACACCGCGGCGTGGATCTCGCGACGGTCGAGCCGCTGCTCTACACGCACGTCGACGCCGACGCGGTCCGTCACGCGTTCCGGGTGTCGGCCAGCCTGGACTCGATGATGATCGGCGAGCCGCAGATCCTGGGGCAGGTGAAGGAGGCGTTCGCGCTGGCCCAGGCCTGCGAGGTGGTCGGGCCGCACCTGCACCCGCTCTTCAGCCAGGCCTTCAGCGTCGCCAAGCGCGTGCGCACGGAGACCGAGATCGCCCGCCATGCGGTGTCGGTGTCCTTTGCGGCGGTGGAGCTGGCCAAGAAGATCTTCGACGGACTGGCCGGCCGCGCCGTGCTGCTGGTCGGCGCCGGCAAGATGAGCGAGCTGGCGGCCAGGCACCTCGTCGAGCAGGGCGCGTTTCCCATCTACGTCGCCAATCGGACCTGGGCGCGGGCCCAGGACCTGGCTCGCGCACTGTCGGGCACGGCGGTGCCGTGGGACGAGCTGCCGACGGCGCTGGCCGCGGTCGACATCGTGGTGACGTCGACCGGCGCCCCCGACCCGGTGATCACGCGGGCGGCGGTCACGCGGGTCATGCACGGCCGCCGCGGCCGCCCGCTGTTCTTCATCGACATCGCCGTCCCCCGCGACGTCGAGACCGGCGTGGACGGCCTCGACGACGTCTATCGCTACGACGTCGACGATCTCAAGCAGGTGGTGGACGCCAACCTGCGTGAGCGGGCGCGCGAGGCGCAGCGCGCCGAGACGCTGGTCGAGCGCGAGGTGGGCAAATTCCTGGCCCGGCAGGGCGACGCCGAGGTGATCCCGACGATCGTGTCGTTGCGGGAGCGGCTCGAGGAGATCCGGCTGGGCGAGGTGAAGAAGACCCTGGCGCGCCTGCCCGACGCGCCGCCGGAGACGCGGGCGGCGATCGAGGCCCTGTCGAGCGCGATGGTGAACAAGATCCTGCACGCGCCGATCACGAAGCTGCGCGAGTCCTCGCGGGCCGGCGCCAGCCGCACGTGGCAGGAGATCGTCCACGAGCTGTTCGGGCTGGGGCGGCGGCCGTGATCCGGATCGGCACGCGGGCGAGCATCCTGGCGCTGGCCCAGGCCCGGAGCGTGGGCACCGCGCTGACCGGCGCCGAGGTCGAGATCGTGCCGATGCGGACCGAGGGCGATCGCCTGGCCGACGCCCGGCTGGCTGTCGTCGGCGGCAAGGGGCTGTTCGTCCGCGAGATCGAGGAGGCGCTGCTGCGGGGCGACCTCGACGTGGCGGTGCACAGTCTCAAGGACCTGCCGGCCGATCAGCCGCCCGGGCTGACCCTGGCGGCGTTTCCCGCCCGTGAGGACCCGCGCGACGTGCTGGCCGGGCGGCGGCCGGTGACGGTGGAGACGCTCCCGCGCGGCGCCCGCGTCGGCACGTCGAGCCCGCGGCGGCGCGCGTTGCTGCTCTCGCTGCGGCCGGATCTCATCATCGAGCCGATGCGCGGGAACGTCGACACGCGCCTGCGTAAGCTCGCCGCCGGCGATTGCGACGCCCTCGTGCTGGCCGCCGCCGGCCTGCGCCGGTTGGCCCTGGCGCCCGAGCACTGGGTACCGCTCGATCCCGACGTCTTCGTGCCCGCGGTCGGGCAGGGCGTCATCGCCGTGCAGGCGCGCGTCGACGACCGGGCGACGCTTGCGCGGCTGGCGCCGGTCGACGATGGCCCCACGCGCGCGTGCGCGCTGGCCGAGCGCGCCTATCTCGCCCGCCTCGGCGCGTCGTGCAACACGCCGATGGCGGCCCACGCCCGTCTCGACGGCGGCACGCTGCGGATGTCGGCGGTCGTCGCCAGCGAGGACGGCCGCCGCGTGCTGCGCGCCAACGCCACGGCGCCGGCGACCGATGCCGTGCGATTGGGCCGCGAGCTCGCCGACACGCTGCTCGACCGCGGCGCCGCCGACATCACCGCCCTCGACCCGAAATCGGGCGTGCGGAGCCACTGACCGTCCATGTCAATCCACCAAAGTCTTAGGTCGATCCACCAAAGTCGGGCGTGCGGAGCCACCGACCTTCCAGGTCAGGCCACCCACGCCCCGAGCCGGCCTCGCGGGCCCCGCTACAATGGCTGACGCACCCCACAACCGCCGCCCGCTGGACGGTCGCACGATCGTCGTGACGCGCGCGGCCGCCCAGGCCCAGCGGTTCACGCAGCTCCTCGAGGAAGCGGGCGCGCGCGTGCTGGAAGCGCCGGCGATCGTGATCGCGCCGCCACCGTCGTGGGAGCCGCTCGATGCCGCCCTCGACGCGCTCGGTACGTTCACGTGGGTGATCTTCACGTCGGTCAACGGCGTGGCCATGGTCGACCGCCGGCTGCCCGCCCGCGGGCTGGCGTGGGCGGCGCTGGCGGGTCGGCGCGTCGCCGCCATCGGGCCCGCCACCGCCGACGCGTTAGCCGAGCACGGCGTGCGGCCGGACCTGGTCCCCGGCGAGTACCGCGCCGAGGGGCTGCTGGAGCAGCTGCGCGGCGTGATCACGCCGGCCGACCGGGTCCTCCTGCCCCGCGCGGCCCAGACGCGCGACGTGCTGGTGACCGGGCTGCGCCGGCTCGGCGCCCAGGTCACCGAGGTGCCGGCCTACGCCACCCGGCGCGCCGACGCGGGCGCCGCCCGCCTGCGCGAGGCCCTGGCCGCCGGCGCGATCGACGCGGTGACCTTCACCTCGTCGTCGACCGCGCGCAACTTCGCCGAGATGTTCACCGACGACGAGCGCCGGAGCTGGCTCGGGCGCGTGACGGTGGCCTCCATCGGCCCCATCACGGCCGCCACCGCGACCGAGTACGGGCTGACTACGACCGTGATGCCGGGCGAGTACACGATCCCCGCGCTGGCGCGAGCGCTGGCCGAGCACTTCGCCCGCATCCCGCGCGGTGCCGGCCGCCGCGCCAGGAGGAGTGTGTGATGCCGCATCCGATCTTCCGTCCCCGCCGTCTCCGCGAGAAGAGCCTGCTGCGCACGATGGTGCGCGAGACGACGCTGGCCGTCGACGACCTCGTCTATCCGCTGTTCGTCGTCCACGGCCGCGGCGTGCGTGAGCCCATCGTGCCGATGCCGGGCCAGTACCGGCTCTCGGTGGACGAGCTCGTGAAGGAGTGCAAGGACGCGGCCGGCATGGGGATTCCCGCCGTGCTGCTCTTCGGCCTGCCCGAGGAGAAAGACCCGCGCGGCTCGGAGGCGTACGCCGAGGACGGCATCGTCCAGCAGGCGGTGCGAGCGGTGAAGGACACCGTGCCCGACCTGCTCGTCATCACCGACGTGTGCCTGTGCGAGTACACGAGCCACGGGCACTGCGGCGTGGTCGAGGACGGCACCGTCCGCAACGACCCCACGCTGGACCTGCTGTCCCGCACCGCGGTGTCGCACGCCGAGGCCGGGGCGGACATCGTCGCGCCGTCCGACATGATGGACGGTCGGGTGGGCGCCATCCGGGAAGCGCTCGACGAGGCCTCCTACGCCGAGACGCCGATCATGGCCTATTCGGCGAAGTACGCCTCGGTGTTCTACGGCCCCTTCCGCGAGGCCGCCGACTCCACGCCGCAGTTCGGCGACCGCCGCTCGTACCAGATGGATCCCGCCAACAGCCAGGAGGCGATGCGGGAGATCGCGCTCGACCTCGACGAGGGCGCCGACATCGTGATGGTGAAGCCGGCCCTGCCGTACCTCGACGTCATCTCGAGGGCCAAGGCGGAGTTCGGCGTGCCGCTGGCCGCCTACTCGGTGTCGGGCGAGTACGCGATGATCCGCGCGGCCGGCCAGCTCGGCTGGCTCGACGAGGAGCGCGCGATCATGGAAACGCTCACCAGCATCCGGCGGGCCGGCGCCGACATCGTCATCACCTACTTCGCCAAGGACGCCGCGCGGCTGCTCGAGCGCGGCACCCACCGGCGCTGAGGGCGCATGCGCATCTCGGCCAAGGGGGAGTACGCGATCAAGGCGATGCTCGATCTCGCCATGCATCGCGGGCGTCCGCTGGTGCCGATCCAGGAGATCGCCGCCCGGCAGGCGATTCCTCAGCGCTATCTCGAGCAGGTCCTGCTCGCGCTCAAGCGGGCGGGACTGCTGACCTCCAAGCGGGGTTCCACGGGCGGCTACCATCTCACCAAGGCCCCCGACGAGATCACGGTGGGTGCGGTGCTGCGGGCGGTGGAGGGCGGCAGCGCGCCCTTCGAGGGGCTACCGCAGGGGTGGCGCAACGGGAGCCACGAGCACGACCTCGGCGAGCTCTGGGAGGAGATCGGCGAGGCGGTGGCCGGTGTCGTCGACCGCTGGACCCTCGGCGACCTGGTGGCCCGGACCGAGCAACGCCGTGGATCCGCCCGGCCGATGTATCACATCTAACGAGAGACCATGCCAGGCAAGATCGCGGACTCGGTGATCGACCTGATCGGAGGCACGCCGCTGGTGCGGCTGCGGCGGTTGCCCGAGCCGGGCGGCGCGCGCGTGCTGGCCAAGGTGGAAGCGCGCAACCCGGGCGGCAGCGTGAAGGACCGGATCGCGGCGGCGATGGTCGAGGACGCCGAGCAGCGGGGCGTGCTCAAGCCGGGCGCGACGATCGTGGAGCCGACCAGCGGCAACACCGGCATCGGACTGGCGATGGTCGCCGCCGTGAAGGGCTACCGACTGATCCTCACCATGCCGGAGGACATGAGCGTCGAGCGCCAGCGGCTGTTCGCGCGCTTCGGCGCCGAGATCCACCTCACGCCGGCCATCGAGGGCATGAGCGGCGCCGTCTTCGCGGCGGAGGAGCTCGGCCGCCAGCATCCGGAGTACTTCATCCCGCAGCAGTTCCAGAATCCCGCCAACCCGGAGATTCACCGGCGCACGACGGCGCTGGAGATCCTCGACGCGGTGGACGGGCGGCTGGATGCGTTCGTCGCCGGCGTCGGTACCGGGGGCACGATCACCGGTGTGGGCGAGGTGCTGAAGGCCAAGCTGCCCACCGTGCAGGTGGTCGCCGTCGAGCCGGCCAAGTCGCCGGTGCTGTCGGGCGGGCGGTTCCGGCCGCACGGCATCCACGGGATCGGCGCCTCGTTCGTCCCCGGCGTGCTCAATCGCGCCGTCCTCGACCGCATCATCACCGTGACCGACGAGGACGCGGTGGCGTGGTCCAAGCGCCTGGGCCGCGAGGAGGGCCTGCTGGCCGGCATCTCCTCCGGCGCGGCCGTGTTCGCCGCCTGCCGCGTCGCCGCCGAGCTGCGGCCGGATCAGACGGTCGTGACGATCCTGCCGGACACCGGCGAACGCTACCTGAGTCTGGGCTAGTCGAGGAGCCGATCACCCATGGCGACCGTGTATATTCCGACGCCATTCCGGCGCGCGACCGCGAATCGCGACCGGGTCGACGTGAGCGCGCCCACCGTCGGCGCGCTGCTGGACGAGCTGGAGCGTGCGTACGGCGGCCTCAAGGGGCTTGTGCGCAACGAGGCGGGTGAGGTGCATCAGCACGTCGCCGTCTACGTCAACAGCGAGCCGATCGACGGGCTGGGCGGGCTCGGCACTCCGCTCAAGGACGGCGACGAGGTCGCCATCATCCCCGCCCTGGCCGGCGGCGCATGGTTCTGACCGCCGCCGAGCTGGAGACGATCCGCGCCCAGGCCGTGCAGGAGTACCCCTTCGAGTCCTGTGGCGTGCTGTTGCGCCGCGGCGACGAACGGCGGCTGCTGCGCTGCCGCAACGCCCAGAACGAGCTGCACGCCCGCGACGGCGCGCGCCACCCGCGCGACGCGCGGACGGCGTACTACATCGACCCCAAGGACCTGCTGCGCATCGGCGATCTCGAGCACGAGGGCTTCGGGGTGGCGGTGATCTATCACTCGCACATCGACGCCGGCGCCTACTTCTCCGAAACCGATCGCCGGCAGGCCCTGGTGGGCGGTGAGCCGGCCTATCCGGGCGCGGTGTACCTCGTCACCGCGGTGGTCGGGGGCGCCGTGGATGCGGTGGCCGCCTTCCGCTGGGACGAGACCCGCCGCGACTTCGTTGCCATGGAGCTGTGAGCCATGAGTGAGTCCAAGCGTCTGTTCGATGCCGCCGGCCGCATGATCCCGGGCGGCGTCAACAGTCCGGTGCGCGCCTTCCGCGCCGTCGGCGGCTCCCCGCCGTTCATCGCCCGCGGGGAAGGCGCGCGGCTGTGGGACGTGGACGGCCGCTCGTACATCGACTTCGTCGGCTCGTGGGGGCCGCTGATCCTCGGCCACGCTGCCCCCGCCGTGGTGGAGGCGGTCACGGAGGCGGCCCGCCTCGGCACCAGCTACGGCGCGCCCACCGCGCTCGAGGTCGACATGGCCGAGGCCGTGACGGCGGCCTATCCGTCGATGGAGATGGTGCGGCTGGTCAGCTCGGGCACCGAGGCCGCGATGAGCGCGATCCGCGTGGCCCGCGGCGCCACCGGGCGCGACCTGCTCGTGAAGTTCGACGGCTGCTACCACGGGCACGCCGACAGCCTGCTGGTGAAGGCCGGCTCCGGTGGCGCCACCTTCGGCATCCCCGACAGCAAGGGGGTGCCGGCCGCCCTGGCCGAGCTGACGCTGACCGTGGCCTTCAACGACCTCGACGCCGTCCGCGATCTGTTCCATCGTCGCGGTGATCGCGTCGCCGCCCTCATCGTCGAGCCGGTGGCCGGCAACATGGGCGTGGTGCCGCCGATGCCCGGGTTCCTCGAGGGGCTGCGCGAGGTCACGCGCGAGCACGGCGCGCTCTTGATCTTCGACGAGGTGATCACCGGCTTTCGCGTCGCCTACGGAGGGGCGCAGGAGCTGTACGGCATCCGCCCCGACCTCACCTGCCTGGGCAAGATCATCGGTGGCGGGTTGCCGGTCGGGGCCTACGGCGGCAGCCGCAGCGTGATGAGCGAGGTGGCTCCGCTCGGCGGCGTGTACCAGGCCGGGACGCTGTCCGGCAATCCGCTGGCGGTGGCGGCGGGGCTGGCGGCGATCCGCGCGCTCACCGATCGACGGGCCTATGCGCGGCTGGAGGCGCTGGGCGCGCGGCTCGAGCTGGGACTGCGCGACGGGGCGCGCAAGGCCGGCGTGCCGCTGACGGTGAACCGCGTGGGCTCGATGCTCACCGCGTTCTTCTGCGCGGGGCCGGTGCGCGACTACGCCACCGCGCGGCAGTCCGACACCGCCCGCTACGCGCGGTTCTTCCAGGCGATGCTGTCGCGTGGCATGTACCTGGCGCCCTCACAGTTCGAGGCGGCGTTCGTCTCGCTCGCGCACTCGGAGGCCGACCTGGACGCCGCCGCCCACGCCGCCGCCGAGGCCTTCGCCGCGGCCGTGTGAACGCGGAGTTGTATTGACGCCCGAAGGGACCAAGTGATATGGTTCACGAGCAATCGCTAGACCCTGGGAGGTCACCCGACTGTCGATGAGGAAGGCGGGCGTGGGAGCAGCGGCCGTCGTGCTCCTCGCGGTACTGGTCTTCTTCGCCGTGTCCTCCTGGAGCCGCCAGCCGGCGATTGCCAAGTCGTCCGTGCAGCCGATCAATTTTCCGCACAACGTGCACGTGCAGACCTACAAGATCGACTGCCAGTACTGCCACAGCGATGCACGCCGCTCCGAGTACGCGGGCCTGCCCTCCGTCGAGCGCTGCATGGGCTGTCACAAGATCACCGCCGCCGACAAGCCGGAAATCAAGAAGCTCGCCGAGTTCGCGGGGCAGCAGCGGCCGGTCCCGTGGGCGCGCGTGTACAAGCTGCCCGAGTTCACGTACTTCCCCCACAAGGCGCACATCCGGGCGGACGTCCGGTGCCAGACGTGCCACGGCGCGGTGGAGACGATGACCACGGTCGGCGCCGCTACCGGGCGGACTCTCGTCAACGACATGCTGAACCTCGCGGGATTCCGGCCCTCGCCGCCGCCGCTCACGATGGGCTGGTGCGTCGACTGCCACCGCCAGCAAAACGCCTCCCGCGGCACCCACGCGCCCCTGGACTGCGTGACGTGTCACCACTGATGGCTTTGCGAGCCGAAGCGCGTCGAGCGGTGAGGCGAGCCTGGAAACGAAGCTTTGCGAGCCGAAGCGCGTCGAGCGGTGAGGCGAGCCTG
>JBGPZN010000646.1:0-2030 GCA_041493815.1 Methylomirabilia bacterium | reverse complement strand
CCGGTCGTCACCAATCCACTGACCCGACACCTGGTCGTCACCGCCAGCGCCATCGCGAGCATCGACGCGCTGTCGAAGGGCCGCGCGGTCCTGGGCATCGGCTCGGGCGACAGCGCGATCTACACGCTCGGCGCGCCACCGGCCACCGTCGCCGGCCTCGAGGATTCGATCGTCACCCTGGGCCGACTCACCGCCGGCGAGCGGGTCGAGCGGGAGGCGCGCATCTGGCAGGTCCACCGCTCGGCGCGGCGCGTGCCGATCTATCTCGCTGCCGAGGGGCCGCGGACGCTGGAGCTGGCCGGGCGCGTGGCGGACGGCGTGATCGTCGGTCTGGGCCTGACGCCCGAGGTGATCGCGCTCTCGCTCGCGGCGATCGAGCGTGGCGCGCGCGCGTCCGGGCGCACGCTGGCCGACCTCGACGTCTGGTGGTTCGCGAAGACGAACGTGGCCGACACGAGCGACGAGGCGGTCGGTCCCATCAAGATGGCGCTGGCGGCGAGCGCCAATCACGCGTTTCGCTTCACGCTCGAGGGCAAGGGGGTGCCGGCCGGTCTCCACGCGCCGATCCGCGGCCTGCAGCGCGAGTACAACGCCCATCACCACGAGATCGCCGGCGCCGGCAACGCCGTCCTCACCGACCGCTGGGGACTGACCGACTTCCTCGTGGACCGCTTCGCGATCGCCGGCACGCCGGCCGACTGCGTCGCCCAGATCCGCCGGGCCATCGCCGCCGGCGCCCGGCAGTTCATCACCACCAGCTTCGTGCCCGACCCGCGCGCCTTCATGCGCCGGTGGGCGAGGGAGGTCGCGGACGCGCTGGGTTAGCGCGATACTCTCGACCAGAAGGAGCCGCGTATGAAGACGGCGAGCGGGCGGGTGTCCTCGATGATCGTGGCCGCTGGTATCGCGGTGCTCCTCTTCGCCGGCCAGGCCCCGCCGAGCGCCCAGCCGAACGACCCGGCCCTCCGCATCGACGCTACCGATCTCGGCGGCGTGGTCACCAGCGCCAACGGGCCGGAGGCCGGCGTGTGGGTGATCGCGGAGACGACGGACCTGCCGACGAAGTTCGCCAAGATCGTCGTCACCGACGAACGCGGCCGCTACCTCATGCCCGAGCTGCCCAAGGCCAACTACGAGGTATGGGTGCGTGGCTACGGGCTCATCGATTCCGTGAAGATCCCGGCCACGCCCGGCAAGCTGCTCAACCTGCGCGCCGTGGTCGCGCCCAGCCTGGCCTCGGCCGCGGAATACTATCCGGCCGTCTACTGGTATTCGATGCTGCGGGCGCCGGACAAGAGCGAGTTCCCCGGCACCGGCCCCGACGGCAACGGCATCGCGCCGGGCATGAAGAGCCAGGCGCAGTGGCTCGACGTCGTCAAGACCAACGGCTGCTACACGTGCCACCAGCTCGGCAACCGGGCCACCCGCACGATCCCCAGGGAGCTCGGTGACTTCGCCACCTCGGAAGATGCGTGGCAGCGGCGCATCCAGTCGGGCCAGGCGATGATCCAGATGACCACCGCCCTCGGCCGCGTCGGGCCGCGGCGCGCGCTCAAGGCGTTCGCCGACTGGACCGACCGGATCGCCGCCGGCGAGCTGCCCGCCGCGCACCCCTCGCGGCCGCAGGGCGTGGAGCGCAACGTCGTCCTCACGCTCTGGGACTGGGCCGGGCCCAAGGACTACATGCACGACGAGGTCTCGACCGACAAGCGCAACCCGCGGGTCAATGCCAACGGCCGGATCTTCGGGGCGACCGAGGAGAGCACGGATCTCTTCCCCGTGCTCGATCCGGTCAACCACAAGGCGACCCAGGTGAAGATGCTGGTGCGCGATCCCGCCACGCCGTCGTCCAGGCAGAACACGATGCTGCCGTCGCCGTACTGGGGCGCCGAGCCCATCTGGGACAGCCAGACCAGCATGCACAACCCGATGCTCGACGAGAAGGGCCGCGTCTGGTTCACCTCGCGCGTGCGTCCGCCGGCCAATCCGGACTTCTGCAAGAAGGGCTCGGACCATCCCTCGGCGAAGCT
>JBGPZN010000018.1:0-16118 GCA_041493815.1 Methylomirabilia bacterium | reverse complement strand
TCTCAGTCGGCGGTGTTGCTGTAGAGCCAGCGGCCGCCGGTGCGGGCGAGCAGGTGGGCGGGTTGTAGCGCGCGCGCCACGCTGCGGCTTGGCTCGACCGTCGAGACCAGAAAGCAGCGGCCGGGCGCGGCCCACGCCTGTTGCAGCCGCGCCGCGCTCCAGAAGACGTCGCGGGCATCGGGAAACGTGGCGCCGAAGGCCAGGTTGGATTGCAGGCCGTCGACGACGTGCACGGGCCGCTTCACCGCCAGCAGCATCGAGGCGCTGTTCTCGAGCGCGCCCTCGTGCGCGATGCAATCGGCGGGGCCGAGCCGCCGCACGAGCGCCTCCGTGATCGGCCGCACCGAGCGGCCGCGCGCGAACTGCGCCATCCCCTCGCCGGCCATCGGCAGGAAGGCGATCATCGCGGCCAGGGCGACGCCCACCCCGGCCGCCGGCCACTGGCGCCACACCGCCACCGCCAGCGCCACCGTCGCCGCGCTGAAGACGAGCGCCGACTTCGTGATCACCGGGACGTACGCCTCCAGCGGCGAGGCGGCGGCGGCCTGCCCGCGCGCGGCGAGGTTGCGCGTGGTCACGTCGACGTTCTGCATGGCCTCGATCGGAATCGGCAGGCGATCGACCGCGGCCAGCGTGAAGCAGACCGCCAGCATCGCGAAGAGCACGAGGATCGGCGCCATCAGCGCGCGCGGCGACGCCGCCCCCGGCAGCGCCTCGATGCAGTCGTCCCACACGCGCGCGGCCAGCAAGGCCAGCGCGGGAAACGCCGGCAGGCCGTAGTGCGGCAGCTTGAACGGCGACACCGTGAAGAAGCCCACGACGACGACGGCCCACAGTCCGAGCAGCCCCCACAGCCGCGCGTCGGCGTCGGTCCACGGCGGCCGCAGCGCGCGCCGCAGCGCCCACGGCATGCAGAGCGTCCACGGCAGGAACGCCGACGCGGTGACGCCCAGAAACTGCAGACCGCCGAGCGGCACGTCCTCGTCGGGGAAGACGCGCTGCCGCGTGAAGTTGAGCAGGTGGTTGTCGACGAGCGTGTACCAGAGGAAACCATCGTTGCGCAGCTCGACCGCCAGGTACCAGGGCAGCGCAATCCCGGCCAGGATCGCGAGCCCCCACCACGGGGCCCAGGTGCTGTAGGGCCGCTCGCGCGTGAGCCACAGGAACAGGGCGACCACGGCCAGTGGCCCCACGGCGCCGAGCAGATCCTTGGTGAGCGTGGCCAGGCCGAGGCTCCCGTAGAAGAGCACCAGACCTCCCCGGCCGCCGCCGCGATAGGCCACGATGAAGCCGGCGCAGGCCAGCACGATGAACAGGATGAACACGAGGTCCGGCTTGACCTCGCGACCGAACACGAACATCCCCATGTTGGCGGCGACGATGAGGCCGGCCAGCAGGCCCACGCGCGGACCGCCGAGGATCACGCCGATCCGCCCCGTCACCGCCGCCACGCCGATCGCGGCGAGCGCGGGCCACACGCGGGCGGCGGCCTCCGTGGGGCCGGCCACCCCGAACGAGGCCGAGATCAGCCAGTACAGCAGCGGCGGCTTGTCGAAGTAGCGCACGCCGTCCATGCGCAGCGTGATCCAGTCGCCGGACAGGCGGACCGTCTGCGCGATCGCGGCGTGAAAGCCCTCGGGCGGGTCGAGGAAGGGCGCGGCGCCGAGCCCGAGCAGGTACATCAGGCCGACCGCAAGGAGGGCGAGGCCGAACGGGACCCGCGGCACCGGAGCGCTACCCGCGTCGTCTCAGGTGATCTTCACCACGACGGCGGCCGGCAGGCGGGCCAGGAAGTCGGCCAGCGCCTGCTCGACGTATCCGCGATTGCGCGACTCGAGCGTCACCTTCACCTTGTACTCGGGATTCGAGAACTCCGGGTAGGAGCCGAGCTGCAGGAGCGGAAAGTCCGCCAGCAGCCGGTTGAGGTAGTCGGCCAGCGTCCCCTCCCCGATCGAGACGAAGACGTTCTTGAGATGGATGGGCTGGTCGCGGAAGCGCTCGCGCAGGGCCTCGAACTTGGCCCGGAAGATCTCCGGCACGCCCGGCAGGACGTAGACGTTGCGGATCATGACGGTCGGGAAGCGCACGGTCTCGCCCCCGACCAGCTCGGCGCCCTCGGGGATCTCGGCCATGCGCAGGGCGGCCTCGGTGACCTTGCCGCGATAGTGGCGCTCGAGCAGCTCCACCAGCGCCGGGTGGCGCACGACCGGCACCGACATCGCGCGGGCCACGCCCTCGATCGTCACGTCGTCGTGGGTGGGGCCGACGCCGCCCGAGGTGAACACGACGTCGAACTCGCGGCTGAAGACGACGACCTCCT
The DNA here is from genome assembly GCA_041493815.1 of Methylomirabilia bacterium. Classification (GTDB taxonomy): domain Bacteria; phylum Methylomirabilota; class Methylomirabilia; order Rokubacteriales; family CSP1-6; genus AR5. Next base: position 13,798 of record JBGPZN010000018.1, on the reverse strand, counting down.
CGGCGATGAGCTGGACCTCGTCGGGGATGACGCTGATCCGGCGCACGTCCACGCCGAGCGTGCGCAGCTCGCGGCAGAGGTAGACGGCGTTCGCGTCCTGGATCTTGCCCGAGAGAATCTCGTTGCCGATGAGGATGATCCCGGCCGTCTTCGGCATGGCTTGTCGAATTCTACGATAGAATTCCCCCAGCCGCATGACCGACGCCCCCGCTCCGATTCGTCTCTCCGGCTGGGCCCTCGTGCTGGGGGCGTCCTCGGGGTTCGGCGCCGCCACCGCGCTGGCGCTGGCCGCCGCCGGACTCGACGTCTTCGGCGTCCACCTCGACCGCCGGGCGACGGTGGCCGGCGCCGAGCGCGTCGCCGCCGCCATCGAGGCCCTCGGCCGCCGCGCCCACTTCTTCAACGTCAACGCCGCCGACGCCGACCGGCGCGCCGAGGTGGTGGCGGCGATGGAGCGCGCGCTCGCCGAGAGCGGGCCGCCCGGCCGCCTGCGCGTGCTCCTGCACTCCCTGGCGTTCGGCACGCTCAAGGCCTACGTCGCCGACGATCCCAGGGACGTCGTGACGGCGGCCCAGATGGGCATGACGCTCGACGTGATGGCCCACTCGCTCGTGTACTGGGCCCAGGACGTCGTGGGCCGCGGCCTCATGGGCCCCGGCGGCCGCATCTTCGCGATGACCTCGGCCGGCGGCACCCGCGCGCTGCCCTACTACGGTCCCGTCTCGGCGGCCAAGGCCTCGCTGGAGTCGCACATCCGCCAGCTCGCCGTCGAGCTGGCGCCGCGCGGGATCACGGCCAACGCCATCCGCGCCGGCGTGACAGCGACGCCCGCCGCCCAGAAGATTCCCGGCTACGCGCTGCTGGAGGACGGGGCCCGCCGGCGCAATCCGTCGGGGCGGCTCACGACGCCCGACGACGTCGCCCGCGCCATCGTGGCGCTCTCGCACGCCGACACCGCGTGGATCACCGGCAACGTGATCGGCGTGGACGGCGGCGAGGACGTCGTCGGGTGAACGAGTACGCGCTGGCCGCGCTGCTGGGGGTCGTCGAGGGGCTGACCGAGTTCCTGCCGGTCAGCTCGACGGCGCACCTGCGCATCTGCGAGGCGCTGCTCGGCGTGGACCTTGGCAACGCCTACTGGAAGACCTTCTCGATCGTCATCCAGCTCGGCGCGATCCTCTGCCTGCCGATCTACTTCCGTGATCGCCTCGTCGCCTTGGTCCGGACGTTCCCGCGCGGCTCGGAGGGCGACCGCACGGCCCTGCGCCATCCGCTCACGCTGACGCTCCTCGCCTTCGTGGTGACGGCGATCCCCGCCTTCCTGCTGGCGGGCGTCATCGGCGCGCACCTCGAGAGTCTGTCGATCATGGCGGGAGCGCTGATCGTCGGCGGCGTCGTGATGGCGGCGGTCGATCTCGCCTACGAGCGCTCGCGGCACCGGGCGTTCGCGCGCGGCCGACTCACCGAAGACCTGGAGCAGATGACGGTCGCCCAGGCGGTCTGGATCGGCGCCTGCCAGATCCTCGCGGCGGTGTTCCCCGGCACCTCACGCTCGATGGCGACGATCACCGCGGGCGAGCTGGCCGGCATGAGCCGCCCGGCCGCGCTCGAGTTCTCGTTCCTCGTATCGATCCCGACGATGGCGGCCGCGACGCTCTACGACCTGGTGAAGTCGCTGCGGCCCTACACCGGCGAGGGGAGCCCGATCGGCGCCATGCCCAACGACGCGCACGCCTGGACTGTGCTCGCCATCGGCTTCGTCGTCTCGTTCATCGTGGCGTACGCCGTCGTGGCGTGGTTCATGAGCTGGGTCCGCTCGCGCGGCTTCATGCCGTTCGCGGTCTACCGAATCGTCGTCGGCACCGCCGTCCTCTGGTGGGGATGATATCGGCGCTCATCGCGCGCCCACTCCGTGGCTCTGCAGCGTCGCCGTCACCACGCGCGTGAGGTCGTCGGGCGTGAAGGGCTTGGTCAGGTAGGCGTCGCAGCCGGCGTGCAGCGCCGCGTCGCGCTCCTGCGAGCGCGACAGCGCGGACACGGCGATGATCGGCACCGAGGCGGTGCGCGGGCTCTGGCGCAGCCGGCGCGCGACCTCCCAGCCACTGAGCCGCGGCAGCATGAGGTCGAGCAGGATCACCGCCGGCGGTCGAGCGGCCGCGTCCCGGATGGCCTGCTCGCCGTCGTCGCAGACGCGCGCCACCCCGCCCAGCACGTCCTCGATGACCAGCCGCATGAGGTCCTGCGTCTGCGGCTCGTCCTCGACGATCAGGACCTCCCGCCCGGCCAGGAACGGCTCGACCATCGCCGGCTCCGCCGGGCCGGCAGCTTCCGCCAGGGCCGGCTCCACCGCCAGCGGCAGCGTGAAGGTGAACCGGCTGCCGCAGCTCTCACCCTCGCTCTCGGCCCGCACGACTCCGCCGTGGAGCTCGACCAGACGGCGCACGACGGCCAGCCCCAGCCCGGAGCCACCGTGCCGCCGCTGCATCGGCGCTTCCACCTGGTAGAAGGGATCCCAGATGCGCATCAGCTCGGCCTTGGGAATGCCCACACCGCGGTCCTCGACGGCGACCCAGACCTGGTCGCGCTGGCGACCGGCCGACACCCGCACGAGACCACCACCGGAGCTGAACTTCACGCCGTTGCCGACCAGGTTCACGAGGATCTGTTGCAGGCGCGAGGGGTCGGCGTTCACCAGCGGCAGGTCGGCTGGCACGGCGTTGTCGATGCGGAGTTGCTTGGCCTGGGCCGCCACGGACACCACCGCCGCCACCTGGTCGACGATCTGACGCACGCGGGTCGGCCGCGCGTTCAGCTCCACCCGGCCCGCCTCGAGCCGGGAGACGTCGAGCAGGTCGTTGATCAAGTCGCTCAGCCGCTGGGCGCCGCGGAAGATCGCCTCCTGGTGCTCGAGCTGGCGGGCGCTCAGCGGCCCGTGCACCTGGCGCGTGAGCAGGCGGCTGTAGCCGATGATGGCGGTCAACGGCGTGCGCAGCTCGTGGCTGACCATGGCCAGGAACTCCGACTTGAGCTGATCCAGCCGTCGCAGCTCTTCGTTCACCTGGGCCAGCGCGCGGGCCTCGCGGTCCTTCTGGGCGTACTCGGTCTCGTACTCGCGCACGAGGCCGGCGGTCTCGATGAACACCTTGTCGCGGCGCCGCAGGAACAGGAACGTGAAGGTCGCGGCCGCGGCGATCCAGTCCACGACGATCAGGGTGGTGGCGCCGTCCTCGGACAGCGGCCACGGCGACGCCCATACGCGCACGGCGGCCCGCAGGCCCATCCCCAGGAACACGAGCGCGAAGACGACCCCGAGCGGCTCCACGCGCCGAGAGGCCCGGTGATGGATCGCCTGCACGATGAGGACGACGACCCCGAACGCCGAGCCCGCGAGGACCAGGTTCGCCAATCGATAGAGCAGTTCGGGCGATGGGAGAGCCATCTCGGGCGCTTGCAAGCTCCGCGGCCATCATACACACGAGTCCGCCCGGGGGAAGCCGCAAGTGATGGATAGTGTGAAACTTTTTACCCTACCGCAGGAATTGACGGAGCCAGTCTCGGCTGGTGGCGACGGCGTGTTTGCGGTGGGCGGGGTCGGTCAGGCGGTGGTCGCCGCCGGGGATGAGGAGCAGCTCGCAGGGGTCGGTGGCCATCTCGTGGAGCGAGGCGCCGTGCTCGAGGCCCACCACCTCGTCGGCCTCGCCGTGGACGACCAGGTGCATCGGCAGCCCGGGTGGGGCCAGCGCGTACCGCCCCGTCGCGTACTCCAGCGCGAACGGCACGCCGAGGACGCGTCCTTCCTCCAGGTCGTCGTTGGCCAGCTCGGTCAGGCTGGCCGGCGCGTTCCACGTCACCACGGGCAGACCCGGCCGGCGGGCGGCCACGTGCAGCGCCACGAAGCCACCGAGGCTCGAGCCGAGCAGGCCGAAGCGGCCGTCCAGCCGCGGATGGGCGCCCAGAAAAGCCAGCACCGTCTCGACGTCATCGATGCGCGTGGCGATCGTCGTCTCTTCCTCGACGCCGCTCGACTCGCCACAGCCGCGGAAGTCGAAGCGCGCCAGGGCCAGGCCGGCCGCGGGCAGCTCGTCACCGAGCAGCAGGTACTTGTCGCTGTCCTTCGAGGCGCTGAGACCGTGGCAGGCCACCACGCACGGCGAGGGCTGGCGCTCGGGCAGGTGCAGGACGAGGGCGAGCACGCCGCCCGTGACCGGGACGCGGTGCCGCTCCGCGGTCACGACCAGACGAGGTCGAAGAGCCGGCAGGTGTTGGACGACAGCTCGAACATCGCGTCCTCGACCGGCAGCCGCTTGAGCTTCGCGACCTCCTCGGCCACCCGGGCGGCCAGCCAGGGGCCGGACGACAGCGAGGCAAACTCCCCGCTGTACATCCAGGGCGCGTCGCTCTCGACCAGCAGCGAGCCGATCGGCACCTGGGCGACGAGCTCGCGGTCCCGATCGCGGTAGACGATCTCCGGAGTCACCGACACGAAGAACCCGGCGTCGACGATGTCGCGCGTCACGTCGGCCGGCGCCTTGTGCCAGTGGAACACCGCGCGCTCGATGTGATGGCGCTTGAGCGCCTCCAGCGCGCCGACGGCCGCGCCGTGGGGAGCGTGCAGCGCGACAGGAAGATCGTAGTGGGCGGCCAGGGCCAGCAGCCGATCCAGGTGCGCCCGGCCGCGCGCCATCAGCGACGCCGGGTCGGCGGCGCCGGCCAGCGAGTACCACGGCAGCCCGACCTCGCCGATGCCGACGATGCGCCCGTGATCCTCGCGCACCTGCTGCTCGACGCGCTCGAGATCGGCGTCGGTGAGCGTCGGCCGGTCGGGATGGAATCCGAAGCAGGCCCACACGCCCTTGGACACCGTCAGGGACGCCGCCAGCGCCCGCGTGTTCGTCTCCGGGTCGCAGCCCACGCCGATGACGCCGTAGACGTCGTGGGCCAGGGCCAGGCGCAGCGTCTCCGGCACGTCGGCGAACGCCGCGTCGTGCAGGTGGCAGTGGCTGTCGATCACCATGCGGGGGCCTCTCTCAGTTGCCGGCGACGACCATGCGGCCGATCAGCAGCGTCGGCGACACGGTGCGGTCTCGGAGCACCAGGTCGTTGCCGACGCCTTCGACCGCCGCGAACATCTCCAGCAGGTTGCCGGCGACCGTGACCTCTTCCACCGGGTAGGCCAGCTCGCCGTTGTCGATCCACAGCCCCACCGCGCCGCGTGAGTAATCGCCGGTCACGCCGTTCACGCCGAAGCCGATGAGCTCAGTGACGTAGAAGCCGTTCTTGACGGATCGAATCAATTCTTCGGGCGGCGTCGGCCCGGCCTTGAGCATGAGATTCGTCGTCGACACCCCGACGCCGGCCCCGTCGCGGGAGGCGTGGTGGGTCGAGCGCAGGCCGAGCTTGCGGGCGCTGTAGCTGTCGAGGAGGTAGGACTCCAGCACGCCCTCGCCGACGACGACGGTGGCGCCCGTCGCGAGCCCCTCGCCGTCGAACGGCTTCGAGCCGAGCGCGCGCGGGATGAGCCCGTCGTCCACGATCGTCACCGACGGTGCCGCGATGCGCTTGCCGAGGCGGTCGACGAGGAACGAGGCGCGGCGGTAGAGGCTGGGGCCGCTGGCGGCGCCCGCGATCGAACGCACCAGGCTGGCCGCGGTGTCGGGGTCGAAGACCACCGGCACCTCCACGCTCTTCACCTTGCGCCCGCCGAGCCGGCGCAGCGCGCGCCGCGCGGCGGTGCGCCCGACGGCGGCCGGCTCCTCCAGCGTGGCGCGATGCCGGGTGGCCGAGTACCAGTAATCGCGCTGCATCTCGCCGCCGGCGGAGGCCACGGGCGAGACCGAGAGCCCGAAGGCCGTCGTGGCGTAGCCGCGGGCGAAGCCGTGGGACGTCGCGTAGACGTAGCGCGCGCGGCGGTCCCAGTACTCGGCGCCCTCGGAGTTGGTGATGCGCGGGTCGCTCTCGAGCGCCGCCGCCTCGGCCTGTCGCGCCAGCTCGATCTTGGCCTCGGGCGTGAGGTCCTCGCCGTCCCGCTCCTGCAGCTCGAGGTCGGGCACGACCGAGATCAAATCGGCCGGGTCCGGCAAGCCCGCGTGCGGGTCCTCGGCGGTGACGCGGGCCAGCGCGGTCGCCTCGTCCACCACCCGCTCGAGCGAGGCGCGCGAGAGATCGGACGTGGACGCCGCCGCCGAGGCCTTGCCGGCGAACACGCGCAGGGACAGGCGCTGCTCGCGGGAGTGCTTGACGGTGTCCACCTGGCCGAGCCGCACGGAGGCGCTGAAGTGCTGCTCCTCGATCAGGAACCCATCGGCCTCGGTGGCGCCGCGGGCCCGAGCACGACCGAGCACATCGGTGAGCAGGTCGGCGCGCAGGACCTCGCCGCTCACACCTGGGTTCCGCCGACCGTCATGCCGTCGATGCGGATCGTCGGCAGTCCCACGCCGACGGGCACGGACTGCCCGTCCTTGCCGCAGGTGCCCACGCCCTCGTCGAGGGCCAGGTCGTGACCCACCCGGCTGACGCGCACGAGGGCGTCGGGCCCATTGCCGATCAGCGTGGCGCCCTTGACCGGCGCCGTCACGCGACCGTCCTCGATCAGGTATGCCTCGCTGGCCGAGAAGACGAACTTGCCGCTCGTGATATCGACCTGGCCGCCACCGAACGTCACGGCGTACAGCCCGTTCTTCACCGAGCGGAGGATCTCCTCGGGGTCATCCGGCCCGGCCAGCATGAACGTGTTCGTCATGCGCGGCATCGGCGGATGCGCGTAGGACTCGCGCCGTCCGTTGCCGGTCGGCGCCGTCTTCATCAGGCGCGCGTTGAGGCGGTCCTGCATGTAGCCGAGGAGCACGCCGTTCTCGATGAGCACCGTGCGCCCGGTCGGCGTGCCCTCGTCGTCCACGTTGAGCGAGCCGCGCCGGTTGGGGATGGTGCCGTCGTCGACCACGGTCACCAGCTCGGAGGCCACCTTCTGGCCGAGGCGGCCGGCGAACGCCGACACGCCCTTGCGATTGAAGTCGCCCTCGAGGCCGTGGCCGATCGCCTCGTGCAGCAGGATGCCCGGCCAGCCCGGGCCGAGCACGACGGTCATGGTGCCGGCCGGCGCCGCCACCGCCCGCAGCTTGAGAACCGCCTGGCGGGCGGCCTCGGTCGCGAAGCGCGTCCATCGCTCGCCCTCGAGGAAGTAGTCGAACGACACGCGGCCACCGCCGCCCCAGGAGCCGATCTCCCGCTTGCCGTTCTCCTCGGCGATGACCGTCACGTTGAGCCGCGTGAGCGGTCGCACGTCGCCGATCGTCCAGCCGGAGGCGGTCGCGATGAGCATCACGACCTCCTCGCTGGACAGGCTGGCGATCACCTGGGCGATCCGCGGATCGGCGGCCCGGGCGGCGACGTCGATCTTGCGCAGCAGCTCGAGCTTGCGCTCCAGCGCCGTGACGATCGGCGGCTCCGCCAGCGTGTAGAGGTCGTGCGCTCTGCCACGGCCCGGCACCGCCAGCACGCCGGAGGTCCCCCGGTCGGCGATGGCACGGGCCTGGCGCGCGGCCTCCTCGAGGTTGGCCAGCGAGATGTCGTCGGTGTGGGCGTAGCCGGTGCGCGCCTCGGCCTGCGCGCGCACGCCGGCGCCCTGGCTCACGTGGCGCGAGGCCTTCTTGACGACGTTCTCCTCCAGCACCAGCTCCTCGTTGACGCGGTACTCGAGGTAGATGTCGGCGTCGTCCACGCGCCCGGCGAGGCTGCCGCCGAGCAGGCGCTCCATCGAGGAAGGCGTGACGTTGAATCGATCCGAAAAGAAATGCTCGGGACTCGTACGCGAGAGATCGTCCATGGGCTCGGAGGGCTCCAATCCTAACGCGGCCTCGGCCGCGTCGCTAACTTTTAGGCGTGATCCATTTCCAGGCTCGCCTCGCCTGCGGCTGCAGCTCGCACAACCATTGTAGCCCGTCCTGGAAGGCTCAGCCGGCCTGGAAGGCGTGAATTATCTCGTGGATTCGCTTCAATCCGTGCATGAGCGAGGGACCGGGCGCGAGCACGTCCTCGCCGGGAATCTCGTGGATCTGGCCCCCCGTGACCGCGGCCACCGCGCTCCAGCCCGGTCGGGCGACGATCGCCGCGCGGTCGACCGGCTTGCCGCACCACGACGCCAGGATGATCTGCGGGTCGCGGCGCGCGACCTCCGCCGCCGAGACGATGCGCTCGCGCGCCCCGCCCCGCTCGCGCAGCTCGGCGAAGACGTCGCGGCCGCCGGCGATGTCGATCAGGTCGGAGACCCAGCCGATGCCGGCGATGAGCGGGTCCATCCACTCCTCGAAGTACACGCGCGGCCGGTCGGGCCACACCGAGGAGTACTCGCGCACCTGCTTGACCTCGTCGCGCATGTCGGCGATCAGGTCGCGGGCGGCCGGCTCGCAGCCGAGCGCGCCGCCGATGAGCAGGATGGCGCGCAGGACCTCGTCGAAGGAGCGCTGGTTGGTGCAGAGCACGCTCACGCCGGCGGCGATCAGCTCGCTCACGACGTCGCGCTGCAGATCGGAGAATGCCAGGACGAGGTCCGGCTCCAGCGCCAGGATCTTGTCGGACCGGAACGTGGTGAAGCCGCCCACGCGCGCCCGCTCGCGGGCGGCGTCGGGCCGGCGCGCCGTGCCGGGCACGCCGACCACGCGGTCACCGGCGCCGAGCGTGAACGCGATCTCGGTGGTCTCCGCCGTGAGGCAGACGAGGCGCTGGGGGAAGTCGACGCCGGCCTTGCCGTACACGCGAGGGCTACCCCTCGTACACCTCGCGCCGGCCGATGCCGCGCTGGAACGTGAGGTACTGCTCGCGCGTCATCGGCGGCTTCGCGGCCTTCAGGACTTCGCGGCCGCCGGCGGCGCCGTCGGCCAGCAGGTCGACGACCATGCCGGCCAGGCCCTTGGCGATGCCGAGGTACGCGAGCTGATGGTCGACGATCTGATAGTCGGCGCCGTGGCCGGAGCCGGTCGCGCCTCCCATGTAGGGATGGAGCACCGGCATCACCATGCTGAGGTCGCCCATGTCGGTGGAGCCGGTGCGGTGCCCGATCTGCCGGTAGTTCTCCTCGCCGACGACCGGCACCCAGTTGTCGCGATACATCTTCGCCATGCCGGCGTCGCACGTCATCGGCATGTAGCCGGGCAGCGTCTCGATCTCGACCTTGGCGCCGAGCGCGAGCGCGCCGGCCCGGAACGCGCGGTCGACCTTCTTGTTCGCGTCGAGGATGGCCTCCACCGTGCGACCGCGGACGTAGGTCTCCAGGCGCACCTCGCCGGGGATCACGTTCACCTGCGAGCCGCCGTGCGTGATGATCGGATGCACGCGGATCGTGTCCTCGTCCCGGAACGTCTCGCGCAGCGCGTTGATGGCGGCCAGGCCGATCTGGGCGGCGTAGAGCGCGTTGATGCCCATGTGCGGCGCGCCACCCGCGTGGGAGGCCCGGCCGAGGTAGCGCACGGTCTTCACGATGCAGCCGTTGTTGGAGGCGGGCACACCGGTCTTGCCGTCCTCGGTGCGCGAGGTCATGTGGATCATCATCGCCATGTCGACGTCGTCGAAGTGGCCCAGGCGCAGCAGCTCGGGCTTGCCGCCCAGGAACTCCAGCTTGCCGGCCCGCGCTTGCGACACGCGCCACTCGATGTCGCCGTACTCCTCGGCCGGCACCGCGAAGAAGACGACGCGGCCGGCCAGGTGCTCGAACGCCTGGCTGTCGAGCAACCCCATCGCGGCGCCGAGGAGGCCCGCCACCTGGGCGTTGTGGCCGCACGCGTGGGCGGCGCCGGTCTGGGGGTCGGCCACCGGATGCCCGGTCACGACGAGCCCGTCCAGCTCGCCGAGCAGCGCAAAGGTCGGCCCCGCGCCCGCGCGGCCGGCCACATCGGCCCGCACGCCCGTCAGCGCCAGCCCGCCCTTGGGTGACAGGCCCAGCCGTCCCAGCGTATCCTCCACGAGGCGGGCGGTCTTGACCTCCTTGAAGCCGAGCTCGGGATGCTTTCGGATCTGCTCGCCGAGGCCGATGATCTCCTCGCCGTGCTTATCGATGGCCGTGTAGATGCGCTGCTTGAGCTCGTTCCTGGTCATGGCCCTTCCTCCGCGCGCTATTCTACCCGCCATGGACTACCACCATGTGATCGAAGCCGCTGGGGTCGTCAGCCTGGGGCTGGTCGCGTATTCCTATCTCGTGCGCTGGTTCGAGGCGGGGCCACCGGCGCGTCCACGGTGGCGACCGGTAGCGACCGGACTGACCTTCGGCGCGGTGGCGATCGTGCTGATGATCTCGCGCATCCACGTGGGCGACGACCGCTTCGTGGACGCGCGCGTGATCCCGATCGCCCTCGTCGCGCTCGTCGAGGGCGGGCCGGCCGGCGCGCTGGCCGCCGCCGTCGCCGCCGGCTATCGCATCTGGCTCGGCGGCAGCGGCGCGGTGGCGGGCGTGATCGGCATCGCCGCCACCGCCGCGGCCGCCGGGGCCGTGCGGGCGTGGGCCCGGCGCGACGGCGGCGTCGGCCTGCGCCACTCGTTCGCGCTCAGCCTCGCCGTGTGGCTGATAACGGCAGCGTCGTTCCTCATGCTGGGCAGCCAGGGCGCGGCGATGCTGGCGCCGGTCTGGCTGCCGGTCCTCTTCCTGAACGTGGTCGGCATCGGCCTCGTCGCGCGGCTCTTCACCGAGGTCGTCGCCGCCCACGCGACCGAGGCGTCGCGCCGCGAAACCGCCCAGCTCCGAGCGGTCAACGCGCTCGCCCATGCCGCCGCCCACGAGATCAACAACCCGCTGATGGCCGTGCTCGGCGGCCTGGCGCTCGTGTCCCGCTCGGTCGCGGCGGAGACGGATCAGGCCAAGTGGATCGGCACCGCCCGGGAAGGGGCCGAGCGGATCCGCGACATCGTCAGGCGCATGAACCACATCACCACGATCGAGGAGGCCCCGCGCCAGGGCGCGCTACCGCCGATGCTCGACATCAGGAAGTCGAGCGCGTCCTCCTGACGAGGCGGTCCGGCAGGAACTCGCCCACCTCCATCCCCGGCGTCCCCGTCGTGATCCACCGGCACATGAGGCGCGCGGTGATCGGCGCCAGCAAGATGCCGTTGCGGAAGTGCGCGGTCGCGACGAAGAGGCTTGCGACGTCCGGCCACGGGCCGAGCACCGGCAGGCCGTCGGGTGCCCACGGCCGGAACCCGTGCCAGGTGCGGGTGATCGACAGCCCGCCGAGCGCCGGCGCGGTCGCGATGGCCGCGGCCAGCAGCGTGTTGATGCCCTGCGCGGTCACCTCGCGCTTGAAGCCCACCTGCTCCACGGTGGCGCCGACCAGCAGCTCGCCCGATGGGCGCGGCACCAGGTAGACGTCGTTCGCGTGCACGCAGTGGCGCAGCACCGGCGGCACGTGGGCCAGCGCGACCATCTGACCGCGCCGGGGCTCGATCGGTAGCCGCGCGCCGAACGTGGCGGTGAGGTCGCCCGTCCAGGCACCGGCCGCCAGCAACACGGCGTCGGCCTCGATGCGCTTACCGTCGGCGATGACCGCGCGGGCGCGCCCGCCCTCGACGACGATCCCCGACACCGGGGTCCCCGGCCGCAACACGACGCCGGCGGCGACCGCCGCCTGGGCGTAGGCCATCACGAGCCGCTGGTTGTTGATCCAGTGATCGCCGCGCGCGAACGTCGCGCCGTGCGCCGCCGGCGCCAGCGCCGGCTCGCGCTCGCGGACGTCCGAGCCCGACCACACCTCGACGCCGAGCTCGCGCGCCTCGGGCAGCGCGGCGCGGACGGTGGCGTCGTGCACGTCGTCGGCGCCGGCGAGCGGATGGATGGTGCCGCGCGTGACGTACTCCACGTCGAGCCCGGTGCGCTCGCGCAGCTCCTCGACGATCGACGGATACAGCCGCCACGAGGCCAGCGCGAGCCGCTCGAACGGCGAACCGGCGGCCTCGGCCAGCGGCGCCAGCAGCCCGGCCGCCGCGCCGGAGGACTCGGCGCCGGGCGTCGCCCGCTCGAACAGCGTCACCGCACAGCCCTGCTTCGCCAGCTCGTAGGCCGCCGAGCACCCGATGATGCCACCGCCGACGACCAGGATTTTTATTGGAGCGCCTTCAGGAACCGCCGGGTCGCGTCGGCCGGCGAGGCCGCCGCCAGGATGAACGAGATTGCCGCGACGCCGCGGGCGCCGGCCTCTCGCACTTCCTTGACCCGCTCCGGCGTGATGCCACCGATCGCGATGACGGGAATGCGCAGCCCGCGCGCGACTTCGGCGAGTCGCTCGAGACCTTGCGGCGGACCGTACGGCCGCTTGCTCGGCGTCTCGTAGACGGGCCCATAGGTGACCCAGTCCGCGCCCTTGAGCTCGGCGTCCACGGCGTCCTGAAGCGAATGGACGGAGGCGCCGATGCGCAGGCGCCGGCCGGCGATCGCACGGATGTCGTCGACCGGCAGCGAGGTGTGCGTGCGCTGCACGGCGTCGGCGCCGACCGCCAGGGCGACATCGACGCGGTCGTTCACCACGAGCATCGCGCCGGTGTCGCGCGCGGGCGCGACGAGCCGGCGGCACAGGAAAGCGAGGTCGGCGGCGCCGAGGTCCTTCTCACGGACCTGGACGGCGGGGAGGCCGGCGGCCAGGCACTCGCCGACGACGGCGACGAGGTCCCGGCCGCGCGTCTGCGTGCGGTCAGTGACGAGGCAGAGGCTCAGCTCGTCCAATCGGGCAGGCCCTCGAGCGGCGAGGACGCTGTCGCGTACAGCTTCTTGCCGATGCGCCCCGACTTGTAGGCCAGCCGCCCGGCCTCGACCGCCAGCTTCATGGCCCGCGCCATCGAGACCGCGTCCTGGGCGCCCGCGATGGCGGTGTTCATCAGCACGCCGTCGCAGCCCAGCTCCATGGCGATGGCGGCGTCGGAGGCGGTGCCCACGCCCGCGTCGACGATGACGGGCACGGTCACGGTTTCCAGGATGATCTTGATGTTGTACGGGTTGCGGATGCCGAGCCCCGAGCCGATGGGCGCGCCCAGCGGCATCACGCAGGCAGCGCCGGCGTCCTGCAGCTTCCTGGCCATCACCGGATCGTCGTTGGTGTATGGCATCACGGTGAAACCCTCACGCGCCAGCGTCTTCGTCGCCTCCAGCAGTCCCATCACGTCCGGGAACAGCGTCCGCTGATCGCCGATGACCTCCAGCTTGACCAGCTCGCCGAGGCCGGCCTCGCGCGCCAGGTAGCAGGTGCGGATCGCCTCGTCGGCGGTGTAGCACCCCGCCGTGTTCGGCAGCAGCGTGTAGCGCTTGGTGTCGATGTAGTCGAGGATCGACTCGCCGGTGCCCGGCAGGCTCACGCGCCGCACGGCGATCGTGACGATCTCGGCGCCGGAGGCCTCGTGGGCGTCACGCATGATCGGCAGCGTGCTGTACTTGCCGGTCCCCACGATCAGCCGGGACGTGAACTCCTTGCCACCGAGGACCAGGTTGGTGTCGTACATGGTGCTAGCCTCCCCCCATAGGACGAACGATCTCCACCTTGTCGCCTTCTGAGAGCTTCAGGGTGCCGTAGTCGCTCTTCGGCGTGACCTCGCGGTTGACGGCCACGGCGGTGTACTCGCGCTTGACGTTGAGGAGGGTGAGCAGTCCGTCCACGGTGAGCCCGGGCTCCACGTCCATCGCCTTGCCGTTGACGGTGATTGTCACAGACACAAACGGCCGCTCCCCTTTCAAGGGTGCGGCCGCGCTCTACTCCGCCACCGTGTTCCCTTCGCTGGAATTACCCAGAGCAGGTTCGAGGGGTCCCGGGCCGCACCCGGTTCTCAGGAATCC
>JBGPZN010000353.1:0-4033 GCA_041493815.1 Methylomirabilia bacterium | reverse complement strand
CCAGGATCGAACACCAGCGGCTGGCGGAGCGACGCCACCTTGCCGGTGGCCCGGCCCGGCATCCCCGTGGCCTTGATGTAGCGCCCGGTGTCCGGGTCCCAGATGTCGTAGCTGAACCCAGCGGTGTGGGTCAGGAGGTGGCGCAGCGTGATCGGTCCCTTCGCGGGGCGCAGCTTCGGCGCGCCGGAGGCGTCGAAGCCTTCGAGGACCGTGGGTGAGCCGAGCGTGGGGTCGATGTTGGGCACCGGACCCTCGAGCGTGAGCTTGCCCTGCTCGACGAGCTGCATGGCCGCGACGGTAGCGATGGCCTTCGTCATCGAGGCGATGCGGAAGACGGTGTCGGGCGTCATGGCCGCGCTCTGGTCGAGCGCGCGCACGCCGAAGGCGCCCTCGTAGAGCAGGCCCTTGTCGGTCGCGGCCATCGCCACGACGCCGGGCACGTCCTTCGCGTCGACAGCCTGGCGCAGCACGCCGTCGACGCGCGCGCGCGATACCGTCCCCTGCGCCCGGGCCGGGCGGGATGTCGTGGCGCCAATGGATGCGGCAGCGGCGACGGCCGCCGCTCCCTTCAACACGTCGCGACGGGTCTGTAGTCTGCTCATGGCCTTTTCCTCCCCGTTCGGGCGGACACGTCCTCGCTGGTGGCGGGAGAATGGCGCCTCCGCACGGCCAAAGTCAAGACGCGGATCGGTCATGACCGCCGGCGCGACGGGGATTACAATGCGGCCCACGGGAGGGTTCGACCATGGCGAAGGGCACGCTGATCGCGGCGATGAGCATCGGGCGCGCGGCCGAGGACGAGTTTCACGACTGGTACGATACCGAGCACCTGCCGGAGCGTACGCGCGTGCCCGGCTTCCTGGTGTGCGAGCGCTGGATCGGCGCCACCGATCGGAAGGTCTCGGTCGCGACCTACGACCTCGACGGCGTCGCGGTGCTGAAGAGCCCGGCGTACATGGCGATCGGCGGCGATAACCTCTCGCCGTGGTCCAAGCGCGTCACCGGGCAGGTCGAGCGGCTGATGCGCTTCGAGGGCGACCAGATCCTGCCCGGCGATCAGCTCCCGCCGCGCGACGCCGGTGGACTGCTGCTCAACGCGATGAACATCGCCCCCGAGCTCGAGGCCGAGTTCAACGAGTGGTACGACAAGGAGCACATTCCCGCGCTGGGCGCCGTCCCCGGCGTGCTGTCCGCGCGCCGCTTCCGCGGCCCCAGCGGTGGCCGCACGTACGTGGCGCTCTACCACCTCGCTACGCCCGACGTCGTGGAGTCGGCCGAGTGGAAGCAGGCCCGACAGAGCGACTGGACGAGCCGCCTGCAGCCGCACTTCCGCGATCACCTGCGCCTGGTCTGCCGCCGCTACGTGCGCGGCGCCTAGCAGGCTGCTGAAAGAGGCCCATCTGCTTCGTTGGCGCCCTCGGCCGCACGCTCAACGTACAGGGAGTACGCCTCGCGTGCGGCCTTCGGGCGCCGCCTCGCATCTGGACCTCTTTGAGCAGCCTGCGGGTTTTTCAGCAACCTGCTTGCGCGATCTCAATCGCCTGACGAGGAGATAGCCGTGGCCCAGCCGACCTTACCGCCGTGGATCCAGCCGCTGCAGCAGCGCGATCCGAAGTTCGTCGAGACCTACATGACCCAGCGCGAGCACATTCTGCGCGACGGCGCGATTCCCGCGAAGTACAAGCTCCTCATGACGATGATCGTCGATGCGCTACAGACGCATCCCGACGGCGTGGCCACCATCGCCGATCGCGCCCGCGCGGCCGGCGCCTCGGAGGCGGAGATCCAGGAGGCGGTCGAGGTCGTCTACCTCTTCGGCGGCACGCCGGCCCTGGTGACCGCCATGAGAGCGTTCCACACCGCGTGACCTCGGCCGACGTCGTCGTCGTCGGCTCCGGCGCCTTCGGGGCGAGCGCGGCGTACCACCTGGCGCGGCGCGGAGTCCGCGTGGTGGTGCTGGAGCGCTCGAGCCTCGCCTCGCAGACGTCGCCGCGCGCGGCCGGGCTGTCGAGCCAGGTGCGCGCGACGCCGGCGCTCACGAAGCTCGCCCAGCGCGCGGTGGCGAAGCTCGCGACGTTCACCGACGACACCGGCCAGCCGCTGCGCTTCACCCAGAGCGGCGCGCTGAAGATCGCGCGCACCGAGCGCGACGCCGAGCAGCTCGCGCGCGAGGTGGCGCGGGGCGGCGTCGCCGGCGTGCCGATCGAGCTCGTCTCGGTCGCCGAAGCGCGGCGGCGCCTGCCGATCCTGGGCGAGCGCGGCATCGTGGCCGTCACGTGGAGCCCGACCGACTGCAACGTCGAGCCCTCGGAGCTGCCGCTCGGCTATTGCCGCGCGGCCGAGAAGCTCGGGGCCGTGCTGCTCCCCCACACGCCGGCCACGGGCTTCGAGATCGGCCCGGAGGGCGTCGAGGGCGTGCGGACGCCGCGCGGCACGATCGCGACCGGCGCCGTGGTCGACGCCGCCGGCGCGTGGGCGCGCCTCGTCGCCGCCGGGCTGGGCGGCGCGCTGCCGGTCGTGCCGACCCGCCACCAGCTGCTGATCACCGAGCCGATCCCCGGGGTCGGGCCCGAGTTCCCGATCGCCCGCGTGATCGACGTCAACGTGTACGTGCGCCACGAGCGCGGCGGGCTCATGCTGGGCGGCTACGAGGCCAATCCCGTGCAGCCGGACGTGGCCGCGCTGACGGACGTCGCCGAGCTGCCGCTCGACATCGAGGTGCTGTGGCGGCTGGCGCGCAGCGTGGGCGAGCAGTTCCCGATCTTCCTGGACCCCTCGATCCGCGTCGCCGAGCACCGCGGCGGGCTCCCGACGCTCACGGTGGACGACCGCTACCTCGCGGGACCGCTGCCCGGCGTGGCCGGCGCCTGGGTGATGAGCGGCTGCTGCGTCGGCGGCCTCAGCGTCGCCCCCGCGCTCGGCGAGGCGATCGCCGAGTGGATCCTCGACGGCGCGCCGGCGCTCGATCTCGCCGAGATCGCCCCCGCGCGCTTCGCCGGCCACGAGCTCGACGAGGCCGCGCTGCGCGAGCGCTGCCGGCGGGCCTACGCGACCCACTACCGCGCCGGCGGCGAGCCGGAGGCCGCCGGGGGATGAGGCCGAGCCGATGAAGGTCACCACGCTCGAGACGTACTTGCTCTCGGCGCCGCTGCCGCAGGCGGTCCGCACGTCGACCCACACGATCACCCGGGTGAGCGAGGTCGTCGTCAAGCTCACGACCGACGCGGGCCTGGTGGGGATCGGCGAGGCCCACGGCCCGTTCCTGTTCCAGGCGGGCCCGGACGGCCTGCGTAGCGTCAACGACATCCTGCGCGCGATTACGCCGCTCGTGGTGGGCCAGGACCCGTTCGACGTCGAGCGCATCTGGCAGGACCTGTTCGCGCTGACCTACACGAGCGTGCGCGGCATTCCCACGCTGGCGCGGCAGCAGCGTCCACTGGTGACGGCGATGAGCGCCATCGACATCGCGTTGTGGGACCTCAAGGGCAAGGCGATCGGCCGGCCGGTGTGGGCCCTGCTGGGCGGCGCGCTCCGCCAGCGCGTGCCCGCCTACGTGACGGGCTTCTACTACCGCGACGGCGAGCGCCCCGACGACCTCGTGCGCGAGGCGGCGATGTACCTGGAGCACGGCTATCGCACGGTGAAGGTGAAGGTGGGCGGCCTGACGCCGGAGGCCGACGCCGAGCGCGTGGGCCGCATCCGCAAGGCCGTGGGCAAGGACGTCGCGATCATGCTCGACGCGAACCAGGGATGGAACCTGCCGACCGCGGTGCGCGCCGCGACGCTGTGCGCGCCGCACGACATCTTCTGGCTCGAGGATCCGATGCCGTGGTACGACGAGCGCCACACGCTGCAGCGGCTGAAGGCGGAGACCGATATCCCGATTGCCGCCGGCGAGACGGAGTACACGCCGTTCGGCCTGCGCACGATGCTGGCCGAGGGGTTGGTCGACTACCTCATCATCGACTCGACGTGGGCCGGCGGGCTGACGACCTGGCGCAAGGCGGCGGTGATGGCCGAGCTGTACCAGGTG
>JBGPZN010000540.1:0-2559 GCA_041493815.1 Methylomirabilia bacterium | reverse complement strand
CGAGGTTCCGTCGCCGATGACCAGCACGGCGAGGTCCGAGCGCCCATCGATGACGATCCTGGTCGGCCGGTAGCGCCGCCCGTCGCTCGTGACCACCTCGATCGACCCGGCGTCGGCGATGTGCCCATTGGTCAGCACGACGCCCTTGGGGTCGATGATGACGCCGGATCCGATGGGGCCGGCCTCCTCGGACTCCTCGTCGTCCTGCAGCTCGGCGGGTGCCGTCTTCGGCTCGACGACGGCGGCGATCGTGACCACGGCCGGGGCCACGGCCTGCACGATGGTCGCGAAGCTGTTGGGCGCCCCGCGCTGGGCGAGCGCCGGCCCGGCGCCGAGGCCGAGCGCGAGAAGCAACGCGGTGGTGAGCGGAACCCAGCGGGCGCGCCGGCGGCTCAACATCATGCCCCGGCCGCGGTGCACTGATCCTGCCAGTCGCAAGAGCGCGCCCGGCAGCCATTCGGCCCGAGGACCGACGATGCGGGTGTCCCGGCGGTGCCCCAGGTGGGGCATCGGCTCTCGGGGCCCCGGCGGCTCATCGCGTCCAACGGTGCGAACGCACACACCACGACCGTGGCAGTGCGGTTGCACAGTCGCCGAACGATGGGCCGTTACGAGGTCCTCGAGACCGTGGCTATAGCCGACTGCGCGCTGGAGGTCGAGGGCAGCGACGTGGTCGATCTGTTCGCGACGGCTGCTCGTGCGCTGGCCGAGCTGATGGTCGATCCAGTGACGATCGCCCGGACGCTGGAGAGGCAGGTCACGCTCGAGGCGCCGTCGGTGGATCTCCTGTTCTTCGACTGGCTCAGCGAGCTCATCGCGCTGAAGGATTCGGACGGCGCCGCGTTTCCTGACGTCGAGGTCGAGATCGAGTGCGGGACGCCGTGGCGATTGCGCGCCCGCCTGGTCGGCGGGCCGCTCCAGGGGGGTCCGGCCGCGCTGCGATCGGACCCCAAAGCCGTGACGTTCCACCTCTTCCGCGTCGAGCCGTGGGCAGGAGGCTGGCGCGCGCGCGTGGTGATCGACACGTGAGGGACATTGGATGAAGACGATCCCGCTCGCCGACTGCGTCTGGGAGATCCCCCCGAGCGAGAAAGCCGGGATGCGCGTGCCCGCCCGCATCTACGCCTCGGAGGCGCTGCTGGCCGGGATGGATGCGGGCGTGTTCGAGCAGGTCACGAACGTCGCCTGCCTGCCCGGTATCGTGGGCGCCGCCCTCTGCATGCCCGACGGGCACTGGGGCTACGGCTTTCCGATCGGTGGCGTGGCGGCGTTCGGCGCCGAGGACGGCGTGATCTCGCCGGGCGGGATCGGCTTCGACATCAACTGCGGCATGCGGGTGCTGCGCACGACCCTGACCGAGGCGGTGGTCCGCCCGCGGCTGCCGGAGCTCGTGGACGCGCTCTTTGCGGCCGTGCCGACCGGAGTGGGCGCGCGGGGCTTCCTGCGCCTCACCGACGACGCCTTTGCCGACGTCATGCGCGAGGGCGCCGGCTGGTGCGTGCGCCACGGCTACGGATGGCCGGAGGACCTCGACGCCACCGAGGGCGGCGGCTGCCTGCCCGGCGCCGACCCCGCGCACGTGAGCGCGCGCGCGTTGGCCCGTGGCCGCGAGCAGCTCGGCACGCTGGGCTCGGGCAACCACTACCTCGAGGTCCAGGTGGTGCCCCCCGACGGCATCCACGACGCCGTGGTGGCGCGGGCGTTCGGCATCGAGACGGCGGGTCAGGTGCTGGTGATGCTGCACTGCGGGTCGCGCGGATTTGGCCACCAGGTGGGGACCGACTATCTCCGGTTGTTCGACGGCGCGATGCGTGCCTACGGCATCGTCGTGAACGACCGCGAGCTCGCCTGCGCGCCGTTCCGCTCGCCCGAGGGCCAGGCGTACTTCGCCGCCATGACGGCCGCCGCGAACACGGCGTTCGCCAACCGGCAGGTCATCACGCACCGGGTGCGCGAGGTGATGGGACGCGTGTTCGGACGCGACCCGCGCGATCTGGGGCTCTCGCTGATCTACGACGTCTGCCATAACACGGCCAAGCTCGAGCGGCACGTCGTGGAGGGCGTCGCCCGCGATCTCGTCGTGCATCGCAAGGGCGCCACCCGTTCGTTCGGGCCCGGCGCTCCCGACGTGCCGGCCGCCTACCGCCACCTGGGACAGCCGGTGATCATCGGCGGATCGATGGAGACGGGCTCGGCGCTCCTGGTCGGCACCGACCATGCCATGCACGAGACGTTCGGCTCCACGGCGCACGGCGCCGGGCGGACCATGTCGCGGGCGCAGGCCAAGAAGCGCGTCCGGGGCGAGAGCCTGATGCAGGACATGGAGCGCCGGGGCATCGTCATCCGGGCGGCGTCGAAGTCCGGGGTGGCCGAGGAGGCGGGCTTCGCCTACAAGGACCTCGCGGCCGTGGTGGACGTCCTGCACCGGCTGGACATCTCACGCAAGGTCGTGTCACTCCGGCCGATCGGGAACATCAAGGGATGAATACACGCCAGAGGGAGGCGGACGCCATGAAGCTCTTCGAGGTGGGCGAGGTGGTCAACCATCGCGTGGGAGAT
>JBGPZN010000157.1:0-7730 GCA_041493815.1 Methylomirabilia bacterium | reverse complement strand
CCGGCTTGAGCGTCTCGACCTTGATCGCCGGGTGGATGTTGACCTTCACCTTGCGGCCCTGCGACAGGATGTTGACCGTGGTGTCCTCGTTGGCCGAGAGGTACACGCCGTACGTGGACGGCGGCGCGCAGAGCTTGTCGACCTCTTCCTTCAGCGCGGTGATCTGCTCGCGCGCCTCGTAGAGCGCGTTGACGAGCTTCTCGTTCTGGTTGAACGCCTGCACGAGCTGGCGATTGGCCTCGCGCAGCTTGTTCTCGAGGACCATGAAGTCCTTCGGCGTGTCCTCGAGCTTCTTGCGAAGATGCACGGTCTCGGCCTCCAGCGAGCGCACGTAGGCCTGCAGGTCTTGAAGCTGGATTTCGTACTCGGTGAGGCGACGGCGTGTGCTCGAGTCCGACATGGACGCGGGAAGGAACTTCGAGAAGCCCTCGCGGCCCGGGCTACTCTTTTTGTCGAACTCCTTCATAGCCCATCCCTTCTCTCTTGACCCCTCATGCGCCGCTCGTGCCCGAGCGCTTCCATGGCTGCCCGAGTATAGGCGGCGATCAAAAAGAAAGTCAAGGTTGTCGGGTCCTTCGGAGGCGTTCGCCGCCTCGGATTCGCCCGGTTACCACGCGCGCGTTCATTGTGCCCTCGAAACGGTTGGCACCCACCGCAGGTTCCACGTATAACGATGTCGATGCGCGTCTCAGCGGTGCTGTCCGCGTGCGTGATCGTGTTCGCGTGCCTCGGCGGCCCTGCAGGATCTTCGGCCCAGGGCCCTGCAGGATCTTCGCCCCAGGGCCTTGCAGGATCTTCGGCCCAGGGTAGGAAGGAACTGCGCGTCGGCGTCGCCGGCGTACCCGCCACGCTCGATCCCGCCACCGCCCTCGAGGGGGCGACGCCGCTCATCGCCCGGCAGGTGTTCGACACGCTCGTGGTCTACCGCGAAGGTTCTACCGAGATCGAACCGGCGTTGGCGACGCGCTGGGCGGTGTCGCGCGAGGGATTGGTCTGGACATTCACCCTGCGCGAGGGCGTCCGCTTCCACGACGGCAGCCCTGTGACCGCTGCCGAGGTGGCGGCGAGCTTCCAGCGGCAGATCGGCACCGACGCTTCGGGGGCCGCGTGGGCGGCGCTCCTGCGCGGCCGGCCCGGCGTGATCAAGGAAGTCCGCGCGTCCGACGCGCGGACGGTCCAGTTCATTCTGGCCCAGCCTTACGCGCCCTTGCTCACCGTGCTCGCTCACCCGGCTCTCGCTGTCGCTCGTGCGAGCACTGGACCGGACGGCATCCTCCGTCTCGTCGGCAGCGGCCCCTACCGGGTGGTCGACGCGTCCGCCGGCCGCGTGGCTGTCGAGGCGGTGCCGAGCTACTGGGGCGGGCCGGCCCGAATCGAGCGGATCGTCTTTCTCGAGGTCGTCACCGACGACAACGCCGAGGCGGAGTTCGACGCGCGCGCTCTCGACATCTGGTTTCCGCCCGGACCCCCGCGGCGGATGGCCGGGGCACTGTCCACGCCGGGCCTGCGCGTCGGCTATCTGGCGTTCCAGACCGAGAAGGAGCCGTTCTCCCGCAAGAAGATCCGTCACGCGGTGGCCGCCGCGCTCGATCCCGCCGTGCTCGGCGTCGCGCTCGACAACGGGGCCGTGCCGCTGCCCTCGTTCCTTCCGGCCGGCGTGTGGGCTCGCCGCGAGGGCAGCCCGGTGCTTGGAGGCACCCGGGACACGGTCCGAACGCTGCTGGCCGACGGCTGGCCGAAGGGGCACAAGGCCACGATGCTGGCCTCCGACGAGACGGGAGCGGTGAACATCCCCCGCCTCGCCGCCACCGTGGAGGCCGCCCTCGGCGCCGCCGACATCCCGATCCAGGTGCGCATCGAGACGGCCGACAAGGTCCGCGCGGCGCTCCAGGCGGGGGAGCACGAGATGGCGCTCGTCGAGACGATGGTCGTCGGCGGCGACCCTCACCTGTTCCTGTTTCCGCTGTCGACCAGCGAGGCGGCGTCGAAAGGGCCCCGGGCGCTGAACTACTCCTTCTACCGCAACCCCCGCCTCGACGACGTCCTCGTACGGGCCAGCCAGCTCTCGTTCCGGCCCGAGCGGGCCCGGCTCTACCAGCGAGCCCAGGCGCTGCTGGCCGACGATCTGCCGTGGCTGCCCATCTACGTGCGTCTGGTGTGGGGTGTCGCCCGGCCCGAAGTCCGCAATCTCCGATTGCACCCCACCGGCGTGCATCGCCTGCACACGGTGAGCCTCGAGGGCATTCCCGGACTGCTGCCGTAGAGGGCAACGCGCCCGATTTTCGGGCGGTCCGTCCCGCGTCGCCAGCGCCTCAATCTCCGCAACATCGTGAGGTCGTTCGCATTTCGGCTCTGGCGCCCGGGTTGCTATGACTCCCTGCCATGGCACGGCGACAGGTCGCGCTCCTCCTGTTCGTGGTGGCCGTGGCGGCGCTCGGCGAGGTCGTGGCCGGCCGGGCCGTGACGACCCGCGATGCACCGCGCCCGTCGAGCTGGCAGGCGGTACTGCAGATCGGAGACGACGCCCGGGCGCGCGGCGACGCCCCGGCGGCGCGCCGCGCGTACCTCACCGCGCTGTTCCGCGCGCGCGGCGAGCGCTCGCTCCTCGGCGTGCTCAGCGCGGCCGAGGGGTTCAAAGCGCTCGGCGACCGCGATGTGGTCGAGCACGCGCTGCGGATGGCGGCGGCGTTCGGTCCCGCCGCGGACGACGTGGCCGGCCGGCGGCTGCACGCCCTGCGCGATCGCCTCGACGCCACCGACGCGCTGCCGATGGCCGTCCACCTGCCCCACTGATGCCCCCCGCGGCGTTGCGCCGCGGCGTATCCTCGTGCTAGAAAGGCCGACAAGCGCCCCCGTTCAGCCCGATGCCGTCGATCGCCGAGACCGTCACGGAGATGATCCAGTGGGTGTTCCCCGAGCACGCGGGCGCGCCCGGGCAGATCCACGGCGGACGCATGATGCAGTGGATCACCCAGGCCGGCACCATGGCGGCCGCGCGCGTCGCCCACGGCACGGTCGCGCTCGGTGCCATGGACGACATCGACTTCCTGCACCCGGTGAAGGTCGGCCAGATCGCGATCCTCCGCGCCCAGGTCGAGTACGTCGGCACCTCCTCGCTGGAGGTCGGCGTGCGCGTGTGGGGCGAGAACGTGGCGACCGGCGAGCGGACGGTCACGCTGAACTCGCACCTGGTGTTCGTCGGCGTCGACGCCGACGCCAAGCCGCGGCCGGTCGGCGCCAGCATCGCGCCGCGCGATGCGGGCGAGCAGGCCCTGGTGGAGGCGGCGCGCGGGCGGCGCGAGCAGCGGTTGGCGCGCTTCGCCGACCGGGCCCGGCGGGTCAGCGACGACGACGGCGACGAGGAGCTGTCGTGGCGCTTCGAGTCGACGCGCTCCGTCCTGCCGGAGGACGCGCTCTTCGCCAGCATGATGTTCCCGGGCAAGATGCTGATGGAGCTCGACGAGGCGGGCGGCATCCTGTCGATGCGCTACTGCAAGGGCTTCGTCATGACGGCGTGTCTGGACGCCATGGACTTCTACACCCCGATCTGGTCGCACGAGGTCGTCACGTTCAAGGCCGGCCTCAATCACGTCGGCACCTCGTCGCTCGAGATCGGCATCAAGGTGCTGGCCGAGAAGCCGTGGACCGGGGAGGTCCGTCACGCCTGCACCGCCTACGTCACGTACGTGCACCTGGGCGACGACCTCCGGCCCCGGCCCTGCCGCCCGTTCACGCCGGGCACGGCGGCCGAGCGGCGACGCTGGCAGGCGGCCCTGGTGCGGCGCGGCCGGCGGCTGGAGCGGGTCAGGCGGCTGAAGGACACCCTCGCCGCGGAATAGGGGACGACGATGTCAGGGCATTCCCGGTGGTCACAGATCAAGCGCAAGAAGGGCAAGGCCGACGTGCAGCGCGGCAAGCTCTTCTCCAAGATCCTTCGCGAGATCACCGTCGCCGCCAGGGGGGGCGGCGGCGATACCAAGGGCAACATGCGGCTGAAGGCGGCGATCGAGACGGCGAAGGAAGTCAACATGCCGCAGGACAACATCAAGCGGGCGATCCAGAAGGGCACCGGTGAGCTGCCGGGCGAATCGTACGACGAGATCACGTACGAGGGGTACGCCGCCGGCGGCGTGGCCCTCCTGATCGAGGTCCTCACCGACAATCGCAACCGCACGGCCCCCGAGATCCGGCACACGTTCGAGAAGGGCGGAGGCAACATGGGCTCGTCCGGCGCGGTCGCCTGGATGTTCGACCGCAAGGGCGTCATCCTGGTCGACGCCGACAAGATCGGCGAGGACGATCTGATGGCCAAGGCGCTCGACGCCGGCGCCACCGACATGCGGCGGACCGAAAAAGTGTACGAGATCACGACCTCGCCTGCTGAAATGGACGCGGTGCGCGACGGGCTCGCCAAGGCGGGGGTGCCGATTCTCGAGGCCCAGGTGACGTACGTGCCGCAATCGACGGTCCGGGTCGAGGGCCCGGCGGCCACGTCGGTGGTGCGCCTGATCGAGGCGCTGGAGGACTTGGACGACGTCCAGCACGTATACGCCAACTACGACATCCCCGACGAGGTCCTGGAGGCCATCTCGGCTGCCTAGCCTCAGGGTCCTGGGCGTCGATCCTGGGCTCGTCGGCACCGGCTGGGCGCTGCTCGAGCCGGAGGGCACCGGCGTCGGCGTCGTCGAGACGGGCGTCATCAGCACCGCCGCCGACCTTCCGCTCGATGCCCGGGTGCGCCTGATCTACGACGGCGTCGACCTCGTGCTGAAGACGTGGGCGCCGGAGCTGCTCGTGCTCGAGGACCTCTACTCCGAGTACCGCTTCCCGCGCACGGCGCTCCTGATGGCCCACGCCCGCGGCGTGATCTGCCTGGCCGCCCGCCAGCGCGAGGTCACGGTGCTGGCGCTGGCGCCGGCCGAGGTCAAGCGCGCCATCACGGCCAACGGGGCGGCGTCCAAGGCGCAGATCCAGACCGGCGTGCAGCGGCTGCTGGGGCTGGCGGCGGCGCCGCGCCCCTCGCACGTCGCCGACGCGCTCGCGCTGGCGCTCACCGGGTTCTCGCGGCGGGGCGGGCGGCTGCGATGATCGCGACGCTGACCGGGCGCCTGCGCCGGCGAGCCGACGACCGCGTCGTTCTGGAGTGCGGTGGGATCGGCTACGAGGTGTTCCTGCCGCCGATCGCGCTCCGGGCCCTGGAGGGCGCCACCGCCGAGGCGGGCGACAAGGCCAGCGAGCTGCACCTCGTCATCTACTATCACGCCACCCGCGACCAGCCGCGCCCGGTCCTCATCGGCTTCACCTCGGACCTCGACAAGGAGTTCTTCGAGAAGCTCATCACGGTGAAGGACATCGGCCCCATGGTGGCGGCGCGGGCGCTGGCCGCGCCGGTCGCCGAGCTGGCGGCGGCCATCGCGCGGCAGGACGAGAAGTACCTGCGCGCGCTGCCGGGGATCGGCCCGCAGAAGGCCAAGAACATCGTCGCCCAGCTCCAGGCCAAGGTCGCCAAGTTCGCTCTCGCCGTCGCGGGCGCGGTGGCGGCACCCGTAGCCGGGGCGGCGGCGCCGGTCGACGCCGACGGGCTGCGCGCGATGGTCTGGGAGATCCTCGTCAAGCAGCTGGGGCACCGGCCCTCCGAAGCCTCGCAGCTCATCACCGATGCGCTGCGGCGCCGGCCGGGTCTCGACTCGCCGGAGGAGCTGTTCGACGAGATCTACCGCGGGCAGGCGGCGGCGAAGACGAGGTCGTGAGCGTGGCGGCCGAGGAGAGCCGGATGGCGAGCCGCGCGGCGGCGCCCGAGGAGGTCCAGTTCGAGCGCGCGCTGCGCCCGCGCACGTTCGAGGAGTACGTGGGCCAGGAGCAGGCCGTGGCCAGCCTCCGGGTGTCGGTCGAGGCGGCCCGCCAGCGCGGCGAGTGCGTCGATCACGTGCTGCTGTACGGCCCGCCCGGGCTCGGCAAGACGACGCTGGCCGGCATCATCGCCAACGAGATGGGCACCAACCTCGTGCAGACGGCGGGCCCGGCCATCGAGCGGGGCGCCGATCTCATGGGCATCCTGACGAACCTGGCCGCCAACGACGTGATGTTCATCGACGAGGTCCATCGACTGCCGCGGACGGTGGAGGAGCTGCTCTACCCGGCCATGGAGGACTACGCCGTCAACTTCGTCATCGACAAGGGCATGCACGCCCGCACGCTCAAGTACGCGCTGCGGCCCTTCACGCTGGTGGCGGCCACCACCCGGCCCGGCATGCTGTCGGCGCCGCTGCGCGAGCGCTTCGGCATCTTCCACCACCTCGACTTCTACTCGGAGATCGAGCTGACCCGCATCGTCACCCGCTCGGCGGCAATCCTGGAAGTGCGCATCGACGCCGGCGGGGCCGGGGAGATCGCCCGGCGGGCGCGGGGGACGCCGCGGATCGTCAACCGCCTGCTGCGCCGCGTGCGCGACTACGCGCAGGTGAGCGGGGACGGCGCCGTCACCGAGGCCATCGCCCGCGACGCGCTCGACCGCGAGGGCGTCGACGGGCGCGGGCTCGACCGCCTCGACCGCCGCTTCCTCGGCGCCATCGTCGACGTGTACGGCGGCGGCCCCGTCGGCATCGAGGCGCTGGCGGCCACGATCAACGACGACGCCGAGACGCTGGCCGAGATCGTCGAGCCGTACCTGCTCAAGATCGGCTTCGTCGCGCGCGAGCCGCGCGGCCGCCGGGTCACGCGCGAGGGCTACGCCCACCTCGGCAAGCAGCCGCCGGCCGGCGCCACCGGGCAGGGAGCCCTCTTTGAATGACGTACGGAGCCACGACCTTCTCGATCAGGCCACCCACGCGCCGAGCCGGGCTGGCGGACCCCGCTACAAAAGAGCCACGACCTTCTCGATCAGGCCACCCACGTACACGACCCGGGCTGGCGGACCCCGCTCCAATGCCTGATCTCGGCCGTACGCTGATCGTGATCGGGCTCGTGATGGCCCTGGTCGGCGTCGTGCTGGTCGCCGCCGGCCGCGTGCCGTGGATCGGCCGGCTGCCCGGCGACTTCTCCATCCAGCGGGGTCCCTGGACGTTCTATGCCCCGCTGGGCACGTCGATCCTCCTCAGTGTCGTCCTCACGCTGGTGCTCTGGCTGATCGGGCGGCGGTGACGCGCGCGACGACGGCGGCGACGGTGGCGGTGATCCTCGCCCTCGGCCTCGCGTGTCCCGCGGCCGCCTCCGGCCTGATCCGGGTCGCGCTGCTGGAGGGCGCCCGTTCGGTCGAGCTGCGAGGGGCCGACATCGACGTGACGGAGCTGGGCGCCTGCACGCGCTGCGCGCCGGGGCCGCGGCGCGCCACGGTGGTGCGGGCCATCCTCACGAGCGACGGCGTGGACGTCGACGGCGTCCGTGCCGCCGGCTTCCGGCTGCGCAGCGATCGGCCCATCGCGATGAACGGCCGCGAGTACACGGCGCCGCTCGACGTCGTGCGGAACGGCGACGGGCTGGCGGTGATCAGCGAGGTGCCGCTGGAGGAGTACCTGGTCGGCGTGCTGCGGGCCGAGGTCGGCGAGAAGTGGCCGCTGGAGGCGCTGCGCGCGCAGGCCATCGTCGCCCGCACCTACGCGGCCTATCACCGCGCGCTGAGCGCCGCCAAGCCCTACCACATCGTGGCGTCCACCGCCCACCAGCAGTATTTCGGACGGGTGCCGGCGGCCTCGCCGCTGTGGGGCGCGGTGCGCGAGACCATCGGCCAGGTG
>JBGPZN010000007.1:0-19754 GCA_041493815.1 Methylomirabilia bacterium | reverse complement strand
GCGGGGCCGGCCCCGCCCGTCGGCACCATCAACACGATCGTCGTCGTCGATGCCGTCGTCGAGCCGGCCGCGCTGGTGAACCTGGCGCTCACGGTGACCGAGGTGAAGGCGCGCGTGCTGGGGGCCGCGGGCCTGACCTCCGCGGACGGTCGGCCCGCGACCGGCACGTCCACCGACGCCGTCGTCGTGGCCGCCACCAGCCGCGGCCCCGCCGTCCGCTTCGGCGGTCCGATCAGCGAGGCCGGGTGGGTCGTCGCCAGCGCGGCGCGCAGCGCGCTAGCTGACGGCGTCCGGCGATGGATGGACGATCGGCGATGACGCACCGGCTGTCGGTGTGGCTCGGGCTGTCGCTGGTGATTCACGCCGGGTTCGTGGGCGCCGGGTCGTACCTCCTCAGCGGAGCGACGCCACCGATCCTCTTCATCGATCTCGTCCACGGGTTGTTCGACGCGGCGGACGGGGCGTCGCCCGGCTGGAGTGGGCGCGGCACCGGGATGCTGGCGGCGGGGCCCCGTGCGGCCGTGCCGGCCGGCCGCGGCGCGGCGTCGCCGGCAAAGCCGTCACCGCCGTCGGGACCGAGCGCCGCGCGCGACGAGCCGGCGAGATCCGCGCCACAATTCGCCGAGCTGACGCGGCCGACACCCGTGCCGGTGCTCACGCCCGAGCCGGCCCCGGCCCTGCCGGAAGCCACCCGGCCCTCGCCCGAACCGACGCGCCCTCCGTCCGAGCCGATCTCGGCGCCGCCGGCGCCCGCGGTACCGCCGCCGGCGCGGGTGTCGGGCAGCGGCCCGCCCTCGGTCGTGGTCGGCGTCCCGAGCGATGCGACGAGCCACGGCGGCGAGATGCTCGCGTCCGCGGGGGCTGGTGGCACGGACACGAGCGCCGCCGGCGCCCACGGCAGCGGCTCGGCGGCCCCAGGTGGTGGCGCCAGTGATGGCGGCGCGGGCCTCGGGCTCGGCGCCCGCGGCGGCAGCGCCCTGGCGCTGGCCGTTCCCGGCGACGGAGGTGGCGACGGCGCCGCGGACGCGATCTACAACGAGCTGCGCCAGCGACTTCAGGCAGCGCTCGTGTATCCGCCGCGTGCGCGTCCCCGGCGCCTCACCGGGGTGGTGGAGGTCGAGCTCGAGATCCAGCCGTCCGGCGCGATCACGCGGGTGGTCGTGGCCGTGTCGTCCTCCCACCCGCTGCTCGACGCCGCCGCGGTCGACACCGTGCGCGGCCTCGGCCAGGTGCCATTCCCGCCGAGCATCCGTCCACGGGTGCTCCGCGTCCGTCTGCCGGTCGAGTTCGCCTTCCGCTGATGTCCCGGGCCGGTTTCAGGTACGATGCGCGCCATGGCCGAGGCCGGGGGCGCCGTCGTGCGCGAGGCGGACGGCAGCATCACGCAGTACGCCGAGGTCCCGGTGACGGGCGACACCGTCGAGCGGCTCATGCGCGAGGTGTTCTCCGATCACTGGGCCGAGATCTTCGCGGGGCCGGTCATCGAGGGCGCCGCCTACGAGATCCGGTTCACCGCGCCGCCGAAGGTGTCGATGCTCGACGGCTACCTCACCGTGGACACCGGCGCCTGGCACTTCCACCTGTGCGTCAACGACCATCGAGGCGCGGCGACGCCGGCGCAGGCGCAGGTGCGCCGCGTGGCCCGCGCCGCGTTCTTCCAGACCGACGGTGGCACCTGCGTGCCGGGCGCCTGGGGTCTGAGGCTCTGGAACGGCCGGGGCGAGCAGATGGTCACCGTGTTCTTCCCCAACCCGTGGCTCGACGACGCCGGCGAGCAGCGGGTCCGCGAGCCACGCTGGGATCGCACCGCGCTGTGGGAGGACCTGCGGCGCCGCTACGCGCGACCGGCGTGAGGTCGCTGATCGCCGCGTGCACGCTGGCGCTCCTGCCGCTCGGCGCCTGGGCGGCGGACGAGCCCGAGCCGATCGCGCCCGACCGCGCCGGCGCCGCCACGGGCGCCGGCACCGTGGGGCGCGGCGCCGTTCAACTCGAGGCCGGGCTCGCCTACGAGCGCGAGCGCATCGCCGGCAGCCTGACCAACCGCCGCTTCACCGTCGAAGCCGTGCTACGGGCCGGCGTCAGCGAGCGGCTCGAGCTGCGCGTCGACGGCGAGCCGCTGGTCCGCCTGCGCGGTGCCGAGGACGACACCAGTCACGGCGACTTCGGCCTGGGCGCCAAGTATCGCTTCCTCGATGCGACGGACGGCTCGTGGGTGCCCTCGCTGGCGGTGCTGCCGTTCGTGAAGCTGCCGGTGGCCGAGGAGCCGATCGGGTCGGGCAAGACCGACTTCGGCGCGCTGCTGCTGGCGAGCTTCGCGCTGCCCGGGCAGGTGAGCCTCGACGTCAACGCGGGGCTGGCCGCCGTGGGGCAATCGCGGCCGGGTGGGTACCTGCTGCAGGCGATCGTCGCCGCCGGCGTCTCCCGCGATCTGGTCGACTGGCTGACGCTGTTCAGCGACGTGATCTATGCCTCCCGCGCCGAGCGGGCCGGGCGCGACAGCGTCGTGCTCGACGCCGGCGTCATCTGGCGCCCGCGGCGCGACGTCGCCGTCGACGCCTCCGTCGTCACCTCGCTGGCCGGCCCCGGGCCCGACTGGGCGGTGCGGGCCGGGGTGAGCCTCCGCTTCGGCCGGTGACGGCTGAGGTGCGCACGCCCGCGGCGTGCCTGATGATCCACGGCACGGCCTCGGGCGTGGGCAAGAGCCTGCGCCGCTGGGATCGGCTCGCCGACGTTGTCGCCGGCAGCCTCGACGTCGAGGCGATCAGCCGGCTCGTCGGCCGCGCGCTCTGAGCGCCCGGTGCCCACGGCGCTTCACGCCACGCTCGTCGTCCTCCTCGCCGTCGTTCTCGACCTCGCACTCGGTGATCCGCACAACCGCGTGCACCCGGTGGCGTGGATGGGCTGCGCGCTGGCCGCCGGGCGCCGCGCGCTGTGTCACGGCGGGCCGATCGCGCTGCTGCTGGCCGGCGCCGGCCTGACGCTCGGTGTGATGGCGAGCGCCGCCGGTGCCGGCGCTGCGGTCGCCGCGCTGGCGGGGATGCTCGGTCCGGGCGGCGTCGCTCTCGAGGCGGTCGCCCTCAAGTCGACGCTGTCGCTCCGCGACCTGGCTCGCGCCGCCCGGTCGGTGGCGGCGGCCCTCGAGCGCGGCGAGTTGGATGAGGCGCGGGCGAGGCTCGGCTTGCATCTGGTCAGCCGGTCGACGGCGACGCTGGACGCCGGGCAGGTGGCCTCGGGCGCGATCGAGTCGGTGGCCGAGAACCTCACCGACGCGCTCGTCGCGCCCGTCGTGGTCTTTCTGCTTTTTGGCCTGCCGGGCGCGCTCGCCTATCGCGCGCTCAACACCGCCGACACGATGCTGGGCTACCGCGAGGGCGCGCTGGAGTACTTCGGCAAGGTCACGGCGCGCCTGGACGATCTCGCCAACCTGGTGCCGGCTCGCCTGGCAGCGCTGGCGATCGTGGCAGCGGCGGGCGTGCGCGCGCCGGCGGCGTGGTCGACGATGACGCGTGAGCACGCGCGCACGTCGAGCCCCAACGCCGGCTGGACGATGTCGGCCATGGCAGGCGCGCTCCGCGTCACGCTCGAGAAACCCCGCACCTATCGACTGGGCCGGGGGCCCGCGCCCGACGCGGCTGACGTCGAGCGCAGCGTCTGCCTCATGACCCGGGCTGCCGGCTTGGCGCTGCTCGCAGCGCTCTCGGTGAGCGTCGTCATCTCGAAATACCCATGAGGTGCTGCGTCCCAAAATGTCTAATTGTATCTATTGTTATCGATATATATCTGATATCCAAGTGGAGCCCGGTGCTTCGAGCTGCCGACCGCCGCTGCGCATCGTTCACCGCGTATCGTTGCGATCGTCAAAGCACGGGCCGAATCTTGCGGGTGGGTGGGGCCCGCATCGGCGGGCTGGCACCTCTCGCGGGAAGAGTCCTGACCGCGGGAAGAGTCCCGACCACGTGTTCGACGTGTCGCGCGATCCACGTCCAGCACGCCTGAGCGTTCGAATCGCCGGTCGGCCTCGTCGCCGTCCAGAGTCGGCGAGGTGTCTCCCGCGCGCGGCCACGTCGCGGCGATCGCGCTGGTGCGCGCCGACGACGTCGTGTCGGGTTTTTCTGTCGCGCTCGCGCGCGACCGCACCGTATGATGAGCGGCAACCGCCGCCGACCCGCGGCGGTTTCTTTTTGATGAGCTTGACGCAACGGCTGACGAACGGAATGAGGACCGCGTTGACCGCGGCCGGGTTGCCAGCGATCCAGGACTGCGCGTGGGAGGTGCCGCGCCAGGCCGAGCATGGCGACTACGCCACCAACGTCGCCATGACCCTCGCGCGGGCGGCCAAGCGCCCGCCGCGGCAGATCGCCGAGGCGATCGTGACGCACTTCCCGGCGATGCCCGAGGTAGACCACCTCGAGATCGCGGGCCCCGGATTCCTCAACGTATTCCTCTCGCCGGCGTGGGTCGCGCAGGCGCTCGGCGACATCCTCGCCGCCGGCGCCGACTACGGGCGCGGCACCGACCTCGCCGGCCAGCGTGTGCGGCTGGAGTTCGTCTCCGCGAATCCGACGGGCCCGCTCGTCATCGTCAACGCGCGCGCCGCCGCCATCGGCGACGCGCTCGCCCGCCTGCTCCGGGCGCGCGGCGCGCACGTCACGACGGAGTTCTACGTCAACGACGCGGGCAACCAGTTCGAGGCGCTGGCGCGCTCGTTCGAGGCGCGTGTGCGCCAGGCCGTCGGCGAGCCGGTGACGCTGCCCGAGAACGGATACCCGGGCGAGTACCTGGTCGATCTCGCCGGCGAATACCTCACCGAGCACAAGCTCGCCACGCCGGCCGATCTCGAGGCGCATCTCGCGCGCATGGCCGCCGCCGGGCGCCCGACCGAGCAGCTGGGCCGGTGGGCGGTGGCGCGCATGCTCGAGGGGCAGCGGCGGGTGCTGGCCGACTACGGCGTCGAGTTCGACGTGTGGTTGTCCGAGCAGCGCGACGTTCGCGACCGCGGCCTGTCGGCCCGGATGCTCGACGAGCTGGCGGCGCGCGGGCTCACGTACGAGCAGGACGGCGCGCTCTGGTTTCGCTCGACCCAGGTCGGCGACGAGGCCACTGACGACAAGGACCGGGTGCTGCGGCGGGGCACCGGCGAGGCGACCTACTTCGGGGTCGACGTCGCCCATCACCACTACCTGAAGTTCGCCGCCGCCGATCGCCTGATCAACCTGCTCGGTCCCGACCACCACGGCTACGTCGGGCGCATGCGCGCGGCCATGCAGGCGCTGGGGCATCCGCCCGAGGCCTTCGAGGTGCTCATCGTGCAGCTCGTCACGCTGCTCCGCGACGGCCAGCCGGTGCGCATGTCCAAGCGCCGGGGCGAGTTCGTGCTGATGGAGGAGCTGCTGGAGGAGGTCGGCCGCGACGCCGCCCGCTTCACGTTCCTCACGCGGCGTCACGACAGCCCGCTGGAGTTCGACCTCGCCGTCGCCACGCGGCAGTCGAGCGACAACCCGGTCTACTACGTGCAGTACGCGCACGCCCGCATCCGCTCGATCGCCCGCCAGGCCGCCGAGCAGGGGATCGCGATCCCCGCGGTGGACGCCGTCGATCTGACGGCGCTCACCGAGCCGGAGGAGCAGGCGCTGATCAAGCGGCTGCTGCACTACCCGGAGGTCGTGCGGGGTGCGGCGCGGGCGCTGGAGCCGCATCGCATCGCGTTCTGGTTGCAGGAGCTGGCGGGCGCGTTCCATCCGTACTACAAGACTCATCGGGTGATTCAGGACGATCACCGGGTGATGCGGGCTCGCCTGGCGCTCTGCGCCGCCGTGGGTCGCGTCATCGCCAATGGCCTCGACCTTCTCGGCGTCGCGGCGCCGGAGACCATGTAGATGGGTGTGCGCGGACGACAGGGCCGCGGCAGTCGCGCCGGAACCCTCCTGGTCCTGGCGGGTATCGCCGGCGTGCTGAGCGCGACCTTTATCGCCGGCGTGTGGACCGGTCGCAACTGGCCCGTCCTCGTCGGCAGCCCCAAGTCGCCGGTGGCGGCCGAGCCGCCGGTCAGGGGTCGCCTCGCCAGCGAGCGCTCGCGCCCCGCCGAGCCGCTGCCGGCGCTGACCTTCTACCACGACCTGAAGCTTCCGCTGACGGCGCCACCGCCGACAGCGAAGCCGGCCAAGCCCCCACGCCTGCCGGAGCTCAAGCGCGAGGAGCCCGAGGCCGCGAGCACCCCTCGCCCGGGAGGGCCGCCGGCACCGGCGGCGGAGGCGGGCACACGCTTCACGGTGCAGGTCGCGGCCTATAACGTGAAGCCCCTGGCCGAGGCGCTGCGGACGACGCTGGCCGCCGCCGGCCACGAGGCGCGCGTCGTGGAAGCCGACGGCGGGGTGCGCTACCGCGTGCAGGTCGGCGACTACCCGACCAAGGAACTCGCGCGAGAAGCCGCCGCCCGCCTGGCGGCCGAGCGCTCGCTGCCGACGTTCGTCACCACCCGCTGATCCCATGCCGCAGCCGGGACGGGTCATCATCAACGAGGCGGAGCTGAAGGCCCGGATCGTCGAGCTCGGCAACGACCTCGCGCGTGACCTCGCCCAGGAACGACCGATCCTGGTCGGCGTGCTGCAGGGCGCGTTCCTGTTCATGGCCGACCTCATCCGGGCGACGTCCATCGAGCTCACGACCGACTTCATCGGGGTGGTGAGCTACGCCGGCGGCACGTCCTCGGGCCAGGTGCGGATCGTGTCCGACCTCAGCGTGTCGATCGAGGGCCGCCACGTGGTCATCGTCGAGGACATCGTCGACACCGGGCTCACCCTGACCTATCTCAAGCGCACGCTGGAAGCGCGCCACCCGCGTAGCCTGCGCGTCTGCGTCCTGGTGGACAAGATCGAGCGCCGCAAGGTGGACGTCGCCGTCGACTACGTGGGCTTCGTCATCCCCAACGTGTTCGTGGTCGGCTACGGCTTCGACTACGAGGGGCTCTATCGCAACCTGCCGTACGTGGCGGCTCTGGAAGGGGGCTGAGTCGCGGCCCGGTTGCGCAGCGCGTCAATACACCGCCGTGCTACAATCGAGTCGCATGAACCAGGTTTACAAGAACCTCGCCCTGTTCATGGTGATCGGCCTCATCGTCATCCTCCTGTTCACCGTGTTCAGCACCTCGCAACAGGGCGGTCAGGAGTCGCCGAACTTCTCGGAGTTCCTGCGGGCCGTCGAGGGCGGACGCGTGGAGTCGGTGACGATCCGCGGCAACCTCGTGACCTACACCCTCAAGGACGGCGGCCAGCCGCTGCGCACGTTCATCGTCGACTACCCGGACCTGATCAAGATCCTGCGCGACCAAAAGGTCCGGATCGCCGTGAAGCCTCCGGACAGCAATCCCTGGTACACGATCGTGCTGCAGTGGTTCCCGATGCTCCTGTTCATCGGCGTGTGGATCTTCTTCATGCGCCAGATGCAGGGTGGCGGCGCCAAGGCGCTCAGCTTCGGCAAGGCGCGGGCGCGGCTGGTCTCCGAGAAGCAGAACAAGATCACGTTCCAGGACGTCGCCGGTATCGACGAGGCCAAGGAAGAGCTGCGCGAAATCATCGACTTCCTGAAAGATCCTCAGAAGTTCCAGAAGCTCGGCGGCAAGATCCCCAAGGGCGTCCTGCTCGTCGGTCCGCCCGGCACCGGCAAGACGCTGCTGGCCAAGGCGATAGCAGGCGAAGCAAATGTTCCGTTCTTTTCGATCTCAGGGTCGGATTTCGTTGAAATGTTCGTGGGCGTCGGTGCCTCTCGCGTGCGCGACCTCTTCGAACAAGGCAAGAAGCACGCCCCGTGCATCATCTTCATGGACGAGATCGACGCGGTCGGCCGACATCGAGGCGCCGGCTTGGGCGGCGGCCACGACGAGCGCGAGCAGACGCTCAACCAGCTGCTGGTCGAGATGGACGGCTTCGAGACCAACGAAGGCGTGATCCTGATCGCGGCGACGAACCGGCCGGACGTGCTCGATCCGGCGCTGCTGAGACCAGGACGATTCGATCGACAAGTGGTTGTTCCGAGGCCGGACGTCAGAGGCCGTGAAGAAATCCTGCGGGTTCATTCGCGGCGCATCCCGCTCGCACCCAATGTCGATCTCAAGGTGCTCGCCCGCGGGACGCCGGGCTTCTCGGGCGCTGACCTGGCCAACCTGGTCAACGAGGCCGCGCTGTGGGCAGCCCGGCAGAGCAAGAAGGCCGTCGAGATGGGGGACTTCGAGAACGCCAAGGACAAGGTCCTCATGGGCGTCGAGCGGCGCTCGATGATCATCAGCGACACCGAGAAGCGCACGATCGCCTACCACGAGGCGGGCCACGCGCTGGTGGCCGACTTCCTGCCGGGCGCCGACCCCCTGCACAAGGTGACGATCATCCCGCGCGGGCGGGCGCTGGGCCTGACCATGCAGCTGCCGATGGACGACAAGTACAACTACTCGCGCGATTACCTCACCAACCGCATCACGATCCTGCTCGGCGGGCGGACCGCGGAGGAGATCGTCCTGCAGCAGCAGACGACCGGGGCCGGCGACGACCTCGAGAAGGCCACCGAGATGGCCCGCAAGATGGTCTGCGAGTGGGGCATGTCGGACCGGCTGGGGCCGCTCACCTTCGGCAAGAACGAGGAGCACATCTTCCTCGGCCGGGAGGTGACGCGTGGCAAGGACTACAGCGAGGAGACCGCGCTGGCCATCGACAGCGAGATCAAGCGCATCGTCGTCGAGTGCGCCGGGCGGGCCAAGCAGATCATCGAGGAGAACATCGAGAAGCTCCACGCCCTGGCCCGGGCCCTCCTGGAGCGCGAGTCGCTCGACTCCGAGGAGATCGCGCGCATTCTCCGCGCCCAGCCGTTCAGCGGGGCTCCCGCGCCGGCCTAGCTCGCCGTGGCGCGAGGTGTCGGGGCCGATCTAGCAGGCGTCCTGGTCGGCGATGGCCGGCCGGTTGCCATCGTGGGTGTCGTGAACGTCAGCCCTGAGTCCTTCCATCCCGGGTCCGTCTATCAGGGCGAGGAGGCGATCGTGAGGGCTGCGCTCGGCATGGTCGAGGCGGGCGCCGCCCTCATCGACGTCGGCGCGCGCTCGACGGCGCCGTACCTGGACACCGCGATCGACGACGCGACCGAGACGGCGCGACTCGCCCGCGCGGTCGAGCTGCTCGCGGCCAAGCTCCCGGTGCCGATCTCGGCCGACACCTCGCGCCTCGGACCGGCCCGCGCCGCGCTCGACGCCGGCGCGCGCGTGATCAACGACGTGTCCACACTGCGTGATCCACTCCTCGCGCGCCTCGTCGCATCCCGCTCAGCTGCGTTGATCCTCATGGCCTCGCCTGCGGCGCCGGGCGCCCGGGATGGCGCCGGAGGGGTCCGGCGACCACGAGGTGTACGGCGTAGGTCCGTTCGCGGTGACCATACCCCCTCCGACGCGCCCTCCCCCGTGGGCATAGTCAAGGAACTCCTGTCGGAGGGGTTGCGACGGGCACGGGCGGTGGGAATTCCGCCGGAGCGGATCGTCGTCGATCCGGGCATTGGGTTCTTTCGGGACGCGGGGATGGTGTGGCACGAGTGGGATGTGCGTGTGTTGAGGGGGCTGGGGGCGCTGCGGGGGCTGGGGCGGCCGGTGTGCGTGGGGGTGTCTCGCAAGTCGTTCATCGGGGCGATCGTCGATCGTGAGGACACTGCGGAGCGGCTGGCGGGGTCCTTGGGGGCGACGGCGATTGCGGTGGTGAATGGGGCGGCGCTCGTGCGGACGCACGACGTGGCCGAGACGCGCGACGTCGTGCGGGTGGCGGAGCGGCTGCGGCCGAGAGCCGCGGGTGGAGCTTAGGCGGTGAACGCGATGTGGGCGGCGTTTCGGTGGCGGGATGCGCTCGACATCCTGCTGGTCGCGGCGCTGATCTATCGGGTGCTCACGCTGTTTCGTGGGACCCGGGCGGTCCAGATCACCGTCGGGCTCGCAGTGCTGGCGGGCGCGGCGATGGGGGTGCGGGCGCTGGAGCTGACCAGTCTGGGCTGGCTGCTCGACCATTTCTGGTCGTTCTGGGTGGTGGCGCTCATCGTGGTGTTCCAGCCGGAGCTGCGCCGCGCGCTGGCGTGGATCGGGCAGGGGTGGGTGTTGCAGCGGCTGATCGGCGACTCCGCCCAGGGCGCGCGGGTGGCCAACGAAGTCGTGCGGGCGACCGAGTCGCTGGCCTCTCGCCGCATCGGGGCGCTGATCGTGCTCGAGCGCGCGACCGGCCTGCGCCAGTACGCGGAGCTGGGGGTCGCGCTCGACGCCCTGGTGTCGGCCGATCTCCTCATGAGCGTGTTCCTGCCCTACTCGCCGCTGCACGACGGCGCCGTCTTCATCCAGGGAGAGCGGGTGGTGGCGGCCGGCTGCTTCCTGCCTCTGTCGCGCAACACGCAGCTCGGGCGCGCGCTGGGCACGCGCCATCGCGCCGCGCTCGGCATCGCCGAGGAGACCGACGCCATCGCGCTCGTCGCCTCGGAGGAGACCGGACGCCTGTCGCTCGCCGTCGCCGGCCGGATCGAGGCCGTCGAGGATGCCGACGCGCTCCGGCGGCGCCTGGACGAGCTGATGGGCCTGGGTGCCGACACGGCGCGCGACACCGCGGCATTCGGCGCCCTGCGGCGCCTGTGGGGACGCCAGCCCGCGGTCGGCACCGACGGCTCGGGCGGCTCGTCGCCGCGCTAGATGCTGCGCGCGCTCGGCCGTGACTGGCAGCTCAAGCTCCTGTCGATCCTGCTTGCCGGCGGCCTCTGGTTCTTCGTAGGCACCGCCCAGCGGCGCGAGATTGCGCTGGCGATCCCGGTCGAGTACCTGGGGCTGGAGGGGCCGGTCGCCCTGGACGGCCCCCGGCTGGAGAGGGTGGACGTGCAGGTGCAGGCCGCCCGCTGGGCCGCCGAGCGGGTGAGCCCGGCCTCGGTGCGCCTGCGGGTGGACCTCGCCAGGCTGCGCGAGGGCGACAACCTCGTGCATCTGCTGCCCGAAAGCGTGGAAGCGCCCAGCGGTGTGCGGGTCATGCGGGTGGCCCCCGCGTGGGCGACCGTGCGGGTCGTGAAGGCCGCCACCAAGACCGTCCCGGTCGTGGCCCGCCTCCTCGGCCGCCCGGCCCCGGCCTATGTCCTGCGCCGGGTGGTGGTGCAGCCGGCTACTGTGGAGATCAAGGGTCCTCGCACTACAATCGAAGCACGGACAGCCGTCGACACGTTGCCCGTCGACGTCTCGGGGCGCCGAGAGGCGGTGACCCGGACGGTGGGCTTGGCACTGCCGGACTCGATCTATCCCGTTGACCGGCGCACGGTCGAGGTCACGGTGGACATCCGACCGGAGGAGACGATGCAGGAAGCGCCCTCGACAGGAACGCGCCGGTGAGCCGGCTGTTCGGCACCGACGGCATTCGCGGCGTGGCCAACGAGCCGCCGCTCACCCCCGACCTCGCGTACCGCGTGGGGCGCGAGCTGGTGGCGACGCTGGCCGCCCAGCACGGCAGCGAACGGGTCCGAGTGGTCATCGGCCGCGACACCCGGCGCTCGGGACCGCTGCTGGAGGCGGCGATGGTGGCCGGCCTGCTCTCGGCCGGCGCCGACTGCTTCGCGGTCGGCGTGCTGCCGACGCCGGGCATCGCGCTGCTCACGCGCGGGCTGGACGGGCACGGGGGCATCGTGCTGTCCGCCTCGCACAATCCGTTCGAGGACAACGGCATCAAGCTGTTCTCCTCGGAGGGGACCAAGTTTCCCGACGCCTGGGAGGAGCAGATCGAGGCGCGGCTGGCCGGCGAGGACGCGGCGCCCCGCGCGCGCGGCGCCGGCATCGGGCACCTGGTCGCCTACGAGCGCGCCGAGAAGGACTACGTCGACTTCCTGTGCCGCTGCTTTCCACTCGACCTGGCCGGCCTGACCCTCGTGCTGGACTGCGCGCACGGCGCCACCTATCGCGTGGCCCCCAGCGTGTTCCGGCGACTGGGGGCGCGCGTCATCACGACGTGCGCGCGGCCGGACGGCGTCAACATCAACGCCGGCTGCGGGGCCCTGCATCCCGAGGGGCTGCGCCGACGCCTTGGCGCCGCCGGGGCCGACGCGGGCTTCGCCTTCGATGGCGACGGCGATCGGCTGATCTCCGTCGATCACCTGGGCGAGATCCGCGACGGCGACTACGCGCTGGCCATCGCCGCCCGCCACATGGCCGGCCGGGGCCGGCTCAAGGCCAACATCGTCGTGACCACCGTCATGGCCAACCTCGGCCTCGACGAGGCGCTGAAGGCGGCCGGCATCGGCGTCGTCAAGACGCAGGTCGGCGACCGCTACGTGCACGAGGAGATGCTGAGGATCGGCGCCAACCTCGGGGGCGAGCAGTCGGGCCACCTGTTGTTCCCGGACTACGCGCCGACCGGCGACGGCATCCTGTCGGCGCTGTCCATCCTGGCCGTCATGCGCGAGACCGGCGAGCCGCTGGCCTCGCTGGCCACCTGCATGCGGAAGTTCCCGCAGGTGCTCGTCAACGTGCCGGTGTCGCGCAAGCCGCCGATGGAGTCGCTGGCCGGCGTGACCGAGCGCGTCCGCGCCTTCGAGAGCGAGCTGGACGGTACCGGCCGCATCCTGG
Source organism: Methylomirabilia bacterium (assembly GCA_041493815.1). Classification (GTDB taxonomy): domain Bacteria; phylum Methylomirabilota; class Methylomirabilia; order Rokubacteriales; family CSP1-6; genus AR5. The sequence goes on along the minus strand of JBGPZN010000007.1, from coordinate 7,153 downwards.
TGCGCTACTCGGGTACCGAGTCGCTGGCCCGGGTCATGATCGAGGGCGCCGACGACGCGCGCATCCGCGTCATGGCCGACGAGCTGGCCGCGACGATCCGGCGTGAGCTCGACGCCTGATGGGCGTCCGCGGGGTCGGCGTGGACCTCGTGAAGATCCCGCGGATGCGCGAGGTCATCACGCGCTGGGACGAGCGCTTCCTGAAGCGCGTGTTCACCGACGCCGAGATCGCCTACTGTCGTGGCCGTCGCGATCCGGTGCCCCACTTCGCCGCCCGCTTCGCGGCCAAGGAGGCCGGGATGAAGGCGCTGGGCACCGGGCTGCGGCTGGGGGTGAAGTGGCGCGAGCTGGAGGTGCGGCGCGAGCGGGGCCAGGCGCCGACGCTCGAGCTGCACGGCCGCACGCGCGAGCTGAGCCTGGCCCGCGGCGGCCGGCGCATGTTGCTGGCGCTGAGCCACGACGGCGACTACGCGCTCGCCCACGCCTTGCTGGTGGACGATGATCCGGCGGTCACCGCGGATCCGGCGGCTCGCTAGCGTGGTCGCCGGGAGCGTGGTCCTCTACGGCTGCGCGGCCCACCGCGTGGACGTGCCCGGAGCGACCGCCGGCAGCCACATCGCGGTCCGGGCCGGGCGCGTCGGCTTCGTGGTCGCCGCACCGCACGCCACCAGCGACGTCAACACCGGGGACATCGCCGACGAGATCGCCCGGCGCACCGGCTTCGGGCTCGTCGTCGCCTCCGGCTTCTCGATGGAGGGGGACGATCGGCAGCGGGCCAGCCGCCGCTACCAGGTGAACCGGCCGCTCGAGGGGGTGCCCGGCCGCCCGGCCTCCGAGCACGAGCCGACCGAGACGGCGCGCCAGGTCTACGAGGTGTACGAGCAGCGCGTGCTCGAAGCCGCCCAGGGACCGCTGCGCTTCTACGCCGAGATCCATGGCAACAACCGCGCGCAGTGCGCCGGCCAGATCGAGATCGCCACCGTCGGCGTCGACCGCGAGCTGGCGCTGCGCCTGCGGGCGCTGGCCGAGCTCATCCGCGACGCCCACCTCCGGGCCCACAGTGAGATCCAGACGCTGCAGGTCCTGATCGAGCCCCTGGACACGGTGACGTACCGCGCGTCGGGCGCCAAGCGTGAGGGCATCTTGAGGTTGCCGGAGCGCGCGCTGCACATCGAGCTGCCGAGGTGCGCGCGACGCGACTGGCGCGAGGCCTATACGGCGATCCTCGCCGACTTCCTCGCCCAAGCCGTGAGCCTGCGGGCGTTCTCTCCGACTGAGTAGCCGTGCGCCCCGTGTTTACAGCTGAGGAGATGCGGCGGGTGGATCAGCGGGCCATCCGTGAGTTGGGCATTCCGGGCGCGACGCTCATGGAGAATGCGGGGCGGGGTGCCGCCGCGTGCATCCAGGCTGCGCTGCCGGATCTTGGATTGCCGCGGCGTGGGGTGCGCGTCGCGGTCGTGTGCGGCAAGGGCGGCAATGGCGGTGACGGCTTCGTCGTGGCGCGCTGGCTCAAGCGGGCCGGGCACCGGGTCGAGGTGTTTCTGCTGGCCGCGCCGGACGAGCTGCGCGGCGATCCGGCCCTCAAGCTGCGCGAGATGGAGCGCCGCGGCCTGCGTGCCCGCGTCGTCGAGGACCCCGCCGTGCTCGCCCGCGCGCTGCCCGCCGCCCAGCTCGTCGTGGACGCCATGCTCGGCACCGGCGCCCGCGGCGAGCCGTCGGCGCTGATCGCCGCCGCGATCGAGCACGTCAACGCCAGCGGCCGTCCCGTCGTCGCGCTGGACGTTCCCTCCGGGCTGTCCGCTGACGGCGCGCCGCCCGAGGGTCCGGTCGTCCGCGCGACGCTCACGCCGACCTTCGCCGGCCTCAAGCGCGGCCTCGTCGGCGGAGCCGGCGTGACGCTGGCCGGCCGCGTCGTCGTGGTGGACATCGGCGTGCCGCGGGCGGCGATCGAGCGGGGCGTCGCCACGTTCGAGCTCGAGCGCGAGGACGTCGCGTGCCACTTTCCGCCGCGCCCGCGCGACAACCACAAGGGCAGCTACGGCCACCTGCTCGTCGTGGCCGGCTCGGTGGGCAAGACCGGGGCGGCCGCGCTGGCGGCGCGCGCGGCGATGCGCGCCGGCGCCGGCCTGGTGACCGTGGCCACCGCCGCCAGCGCCCAGCCGGTGGTCGCCGCGCTCCTCCTCGAGGCGATGACCGAGCCGGTGGCGGAGACGGCCGCGCGGACGATCGCCCTGAAGGCGCGAGACGCGTTGCACGAGCTCGCGGCGCGCCGGGACGCGGTGGCGCTGGGGCCCGGCCTCGGTCTGGACGAGGACACCCAGGCGCTGGCCCGCGCCCTGGTCTTCGACTTCGAGCAGCCGATGGTCGTCGACGCGGACGCGCTCACGGCCCTGGCGGGCCATCTCGACCGCCTGCGCGGCGCCCGCGCCGCCCGCTGCCTGACGCCACACCCGGGCGAGATGGCGCGCATGCTCGGCGTCAGCATCGCCGACGTGCAGCGCGATCGCATCGCCACCGCGCGGCAGTTCGCCACCGCCTGGGAGACGCCGGTCGTGCTCAAGGGGGCGACGAGCGTGATCGGCTTGCCCGACGGCACCGTGCTGCTGAATCCGACCGGCAACCCCGGGATGGCCAGCGGCGGCACCGGCGACGTGCTCTCCGGCGTGCTCGGCGCCTTCCTCGCGCGCGGCCTCGAGCCCGCGGCGGCGCTCGCCGCCGGCGTCTATCTGCACGGCCTGGCCGGTGACGTCGCGGCCGAACGACTCGGGCATGAGTCACTCGTGGCCAGCGACGTGATCGAGGCGCTGCCCGAGGCGTTCAGGCGCGTCGGTGCCGGTCGCTAGGCTCACGGCCGCGACGCCCCAGGACACGACGGCGGCCGGCGAGGCACTGGGCCGGACGCTCGGCCCCGGCGATGTCGTGGCGCTCTACGGCGAGCTCGGGGCCGGCAAGACGTGCTTCACCCAGGGGCTCGTCGGTGGCCTCGACGTCAGCACCCGGGCGACGAGCCCCACCTTCGTGCTCGTCAACGAGTATCGCGGCCGCCTGCCCGTCCACCACGTCGACGCCTATCGCACGACGAGCCTCACCGAGCTCGTCGATCTCGGCCTGCTCGACCTGCTCGGCGGCGACGGCGTGACGATCGTCGAGTGGGCGGACAAGGCCGAGCCGCTGCTGCCGGAGCGCGCGGTGCGCGTGCGGATCGACGGGTTAGGGGACGAGCCGCGCGTCATCGCGATCGAGGACCCGCGCAGTCCGGGCGTGAGCGGCGCGCCGTGCTACGATCCCGGCCGCGATGGGTGAGACACGCGTCGATCTGCTCCACCTCCTCGAAGATCTCCGCGACGCCTACCCCGGCCCGACCGAGGAAACCATCCTCACTGAAGTCGTCGCGAACTCTCTCGACTCCGGGGCCCGCACGATCACGGTGGCGACCGATCCGGCCGCGCGGACCCTCACGATCGTCGACGACGGCCGCGGCATGCGTCGGCGCGAGCTGGCCCGGTATCACGACATCGCCGCCAGCACCAAGATCCGCGGCGACACGATCGGCTTCGCTGGTGTCGGGATCAAGATCGCGCTCTTGGTCTCGGCCCAGGTCGTCACCGAGACCCGGGCCGGCCACCACCACGTGGCCACCACCTGGGGCCTGGCCTCCCGTCACCGCGCGCCCTGGAAGTGGACGCCGCCGCCCGGCATCGTCGCCGAGCGCGGCACCGCGATCCGCCTGACGCTCGACAACGGCCTCTCGCCGTTGCTCGACCCCGGCTATGTCGAGACGGTCCTTCGGAGCCACTTCGAGCCGCTGCTCACGCCCTCGCTGGCCGGGTTCCTGGCCACGCGGTATCCGCATGGGGTCCGCCTGGTCGTCAACGGCCGGTCGCTCGAGCCGGAGCTGCCCGAGGACGGCGACACGGCGACCATCAGTGTGCGACTCGGCCGCCAGCGCAAGGCGGCCGCGCTCGGCTGGTTGGTTCGCGCGCCCGGACCGCTCGCCGAGGATCGCGTGGGGCTTGCGGTGAGCACGCTCGGCAAGGTCATCAAGCGCGGGTGGGAGTGGGTCGGCCTGACGCCCGGCACGCCCGAACGCCTCACGGGCGGCATCGAGGTCCCCGCTCTGGCGCAGTCGCTCACGCTGAACAAGGCTGATTTCATTCGCAGCGGCCCTCGCGGCGCGACCCTTCTCGCCTACCGCAAGGCGATCCAGGAGGCGGTGTCGCGACAGCTGGCGCTCTGGGGCGACGGGGCCGAGCCATCAGAGCAGAGCAGGCGCCGCGTGGCCCGCCCGGTGGAGCGCGACCTCGAGCGGGTGTTGGCCGATCTCGCGTCCGACTTCCCGCTGATCGCCGCGCTCGTCGAGCGCCATCGGGGCGGGCAGCGACGGCTGCCGGGCGCGGCGCGAGCGTCATCCACGCTCGAGACGGGCGCCTCGGCCATCACCGAGGAGCTGGTTGCGGGCGTGCCGCCGAGCCGGGAGTCACCAACGGCCCGCTCCACTGGTGCGGGGGATAGGGACTCGAGCACCGGCGGCACGTCGCCGCCGCCCGCCGTCGTTGCCGCGCCGCGTGGGGCCGGCCGCGGCGCGCATGGCCCGGGTCGCTACGGGCTCGCGATCGACTTCGAACACCGGTCGGACGATCCCGAGCTGGCCCGGCTCGTGGAATCGACCATCTGGATCAACGACGCCCATCCCGCGTATCGCCGTGCCGCGGCGTCGCGCTCGGAGGGCTATCATCTGGCCCTGGCCACCGCGCTGGCTCTCGCGCCATTGGCCGTCGAGCCCGCAAACGAGCATGGGTTCGTGACAGCCTTCCTTGCCGCGTGGGGCGGGAGGATCGAACCCGGCCCGCGCCGTCGCCAGCGATCGTGATCTCGCTCCGCGGGCCTCGAGGAACGCGAGTGCGTATCGAACTTTCGGCATTGACCGCAGGCACCAGCCCGCCGTACGACAGCGTATGGCGATGGAGCAGTGGCCGACGAGCGAACGGCCGCGCGAGCGGCTCTACTACAACGGCGTCGACGCGCTGGCCGACGCCGAGCTGCTGGCGCTGCAGCTCGGCTCGGGGCGTCGCGGCCACACCGCGGTCGACGTCGCGCGCGAGATGCTGGCGGCCTACGGCTCGCTGGCCGGCGTGGCGTCGCGCGAGCTCGCCGAGCTGGCGGGGCTGCCCGGCGTCGGCCGGGCCAAGGCTGCCCGGCTGGTGTCGGCCTTCGAGCTGACGCGCCGACTGCGCGCGCGGACGCTGGGCGCGCGGACGGTCCTCGGCAGTCCGGCCGAGGTCCACGCCGCGTTCGGTCCGCTGATGGAGGATCTGCCGCGCGAGGTCTTTCGCGTGGCCCTGCTCGATGCCCAGAACGGTCTGCTGCGCGACCTGATCGTCTCCGAGGGAACGCTGTCGTCCAGCCTGGTGCATCCGCGCGAGGTCTTCAAGCCGGCCATCCTGGAGCCGGCGGCCTCGATCGTCCTGATCCACAACCATCCCAGTGGCGATCCCACGCCGAGCCGGGAGGACGTGAGGCTCACGCGACAGCTCGCCGAGTGCGCGCGCCTGCTGGACCTGCGAATCCACGACCACGTGGTGATCGGACGCGGGCGCTACGTGAGCCTCGCCGAGCGAGGGGTGATCTGATTTCTTCCGTCAGCCCTTCCCCAGCTTCTCGATCTCCTTGCGGGACATCGTCTGCAGGCGGGTGAGAAGTCCCTTCACCTTTCGCTCGGACGAATGATCCGCGAGGATCAGCTTCTTGGACCGGCTGCCGTTGGCGATGTAGGCCACCCAGTCGTCGAGGTTCGGGGTTCCGCGGTATGCGACCGTGACCCCGCTCAATCGCATCCGCCGTCGTCCTTCAACCTTCGCGAGTGGCTTTCGACCCTCCATCGCGGTGTCGCCCTCTCAGTGTGTGCCGGTCGGAAATGACCGAGGTACCAAGGTGGGATGTTCTTCTCGCACGTCGGACAAAGTACGAGGGTGATGATTTCACGTCAAGGCCTCGTTTGCGGGCGTCAAATGCGCGCTTCGCGCGTGTGGCAAGGACTTCGACCAATCATCATCGGCAAAAAACTCCGACAGGGCCGTCATGTGGACGAATGATGCGGCGATTCGTCGACACCCACCCGCGAGACCGCGTCAGACCGTGCGTTTTTGGCGTCTGTGGATAAGTGTGGACAAGTGGATAAGCTGTGAGCAACTCAGGGCGCATGCACCAGCCGTTCCAGGATCTGCCGCGCCAGAATCGGCCCGCGCGTGATGAATCCGGTGAAGTAGGAGACGGCGCGCGCCCCCTCGGCGAGCAGCGCGGCGGCCTTGTCGGGAGCGTCGACGCCGCCGGTGGCGACGATCTCGAGCGCGTCGCCGAAGCGCTTGCGCGTGCGCCGCAGGTTGTCGAGCGTTGCCGCGAAGATCTCGGGCCCGCTGAGCCCGCCGGCGCGCTGCGACAGCCGCGGCTCGTCGATCCGGCGCGTGTTGCCGTAGTTCACGATGCGCACGCCCGCCTCGAGCGCGGCGGGAATGATGTCGCGCTCGTTGGCCTCCGCGAAGTCGGGCGAGAGCTTGACGATGAGCGGCCGCGGCGACACCGCGGCCAGCGCCTCCAGCACGCCGCGCAGCTCGCGCGGGCGCTCGTTCCACGTGTAGACGAGCTTCGTGTTGGGCGAGGAGATGTTGATCTCGACCAGGTCGCCCAGCGGGGCCAGCGCGCGCACCAGCGCGACGTAGTCCTCCACCGTCTCGCCGGCCACGCTCACGATGAGCGGCACCCGGTGCGGCAGCCCACCGATCGACGCCGTGAAGGCGTCGAGCCCGGGGTTCTGGAAGCCGTTGCAGTTCACCAGGCCCGGCCCCGCCGCCGAGCGACGGCGCACCAGGTTCGGCTGGGGGTGTCCGGGCCGCGCGTTCACGGTGATCGTCTTCGCCGTCACCGCGCCGAATCCCAGGCCCATGGCCCGGCGCAGGATCCGCGGGTCGTAGTACTGCGCGGCCAGGATCAGCGGGTTGGCCAGCCCAACGCCGCCCAGCGTCGTGCGCAGGCGCGGGTCCTGCAGGCGGAACGCGGACACGCGGTCGAATGGCAGGTGCCGCAGCGCCATCTGACCGAGTGTGATGGCCGTGGTCTCGGGCAGGTGGCACAGCACGCCATCGTAAAAGGCGCGATAG
>JBGPZN010000059.1:0-11288 GCA_041493815.1 Methylomirabilia bacterium | reverse complement strand
TGCCGACATCTATATTTCGTTGCTAGAGTGCGATCGGCTACCAGATCTGGGAGGAGCGCAGCTGCTCAGGGGATCCGTCGAGGGCCACTCCGCGCGCACGTACCTCGTCGTCGTCGCTGCCTCCGAGGAGGGGCTCTATCGCTATCTCAAGACCCGGTTCGATGGCGACACCGGGACCCAGGTCATCCTCGATCGACGGCGCCGGAGGCACGTGGGCCCCGGTCCGGCTGATCGCCCGGTCGCTGAACGTCGCCGGCTGCATCCGGTGGAGATCCTCTCGTCTCAGCGCGTCGCGGTCCTCCGGCTCACCGCGACCGCGCAAGAGGATCGCGCGAGGGTCAACGAACCAGCCGGCAGAGAGGGAAGAGTGAGCATGGAGGGCATCGAGGGTCTCGAGGATCGTCAACGTGTGGACCGGTGGCTCGAGGAGAGTCAGTACCTGATCGGCCGCCTCGTCCCCGCCTACCTGGACGACCGCGACCGGCTCCGGTCGCGGCTGGACGTGGTCGAGCAGGACAACGAGCGGTTGCGGATGGAGCTGGCGGTGGCCCGCCGGGAGGTTGCCGAGCTGCGCAGTGATCTCGAGTTCCATCGCTCCGAGCGCGCGAGCGTGGCCGACTCTCTGGGCGCTATCGTCGAGCACCTGGCCGCGCTACAGAAACCCGCCAACGACATCTCGCGCCGGCTGCACAACGCCCCGGCGGTCGGCAGCGAGGTCTAGGCCCCGCCCGAAGGCTCCGGCGGCGGGGTCGGCCGACCCTCGGGGGGCCGGCCCTCCGCCGGGCTCACGGGCCTGGGCCCGCGCTTCTGCTCGATGGCCAGCGCGGCCATGTGGTCCATGTACACCAGCTTGTACGGCTTGGGCACATAGCTGAACGCCCCCTGCTTCAAACACTCCTCCGCCACCGGGATCTCCGTGTTGGCGGTCACCATGATCACCGGGATGCTGTCGTCGGTCTGCTTGAAGAGCTTGAGGATCTCGAGCCCGTTGGCGCCCGGCATGTTCACGTCGAGGAAGACGAGGTCGGGGCGCTGGCGGACGAAGCGCTCGACGGCGGCGGCGCCCGAGGTGGCCGTGTCCACTTCGTAGGAGCCCTCGAAGTGCTCGCGGAAGATCTGGAGCAGCTCCGGCTCGTCGTCGACGACCAGGATGCGCTTCACTACGTCAGGCTCGAGCGCACGGAGGGATACCAGCGCAGCAGTGGCGAGTCCTCGCACAGGATCGTCTCGTCGCGCTGGGCGCCGGTGGAGATCAGGCAGAACGGCACCCCGATCAGCTCCTCCAGGCGTTCGAGATAGCGCCGGGCCTTGGCCGGCAGGTCGACCTCGTTCTTGGCGCCCGCGGTGGAGCTCATCCAGCCGGAGATCTCCTCGTACACGGGCTCGAGCTCGGCCATCGCCGTCTCCTCCTCGGGGAAGTCGGTGATGATCTCACCCCGCCAGCGGTAGCCCGTGCAGACCTTGACCGTCTCGCACTGGTCCAGCACGTCGAGCTTCGTCAGCGCCACCGTGTCGAAGCCGTTGATGCGGGTGGCGTAGCGCAAGACGATGCTGTCGAACCACCCACACCGGCGCGGCCGGCCGGTGGTGGCGCCGTACTCGTTGCCGCGGGCCCGGATCGTCTCCGCCATCTTGCCCTTCATCTCGGTGGGGAACGGCCCCTCGCCGACCCGGGTAGTGTAGGCCTTGGCGACACCGAGCACGCCGTGGATCTTGGTGGGCGGCACCCCGGTGCCGGTGGCGGCGCCGCCGGCGGTGGTCGACGACGACGTGATGTACGGGTAGGTCCCGTGGTCGATGTCGAGCATCGTGGCCTGGGCGCCCTCGAACAGCACCGAGTAGCCGCTGTCGATCCACTTGCTCAGCAGCAGCGCGGTGTCGGTGATGTATGGCGCCAGCCAGCCCGCGTAGCGCAGGTACTGGTTGAGGATCGCGTCCACGCTGAACGTCTCGGCGTCGTAGAAGTCGCGTAGCAACCGATTCTTGTAGGCCAGGTTGACCTCGACCTTCTCCCGGAACAGCCGCTCGTCGAGCAGGTCGGCCATGCGGATACCCACCCGGGCGGCCTTGTCGACGTAGGCCGGCCCCACCCCCTTGCCGGTGGTGCCGATGCGGCGGGCGCCCAGCTTGGCCTCGGAGGCGCGGTCGAGCGCCGGATGGTAGGGCATGATCAGGTGCGCGTTCTTGGAGATGTAGAGGTTGCCGTCCAGCGAGACGCCGCGCTGCACGAGCGACTCCATCTCCTCGATCAGCGAGCCGGGGTCGACGACGACGCCGCAGCCGATCACGCAGCGGCGGCCGTTGTGCAGGATCCCCGACGGGATCGTGTGCAGCACGTACTTCTCGCGGCCGACCACCACCGTGTGGCCGGCGTTGTTGCCGCCCGAGAAGCGCACGACGACGTTGACGTGGGGCGTGAGGACGTCGACGATCTTGCCCTTGCCCTCGTCCCCCCACTGCGCGCCGACCACCACGATGTTAGGCATGCCCGCTCTCCTTGACCTCCGCGAAGTGCCGCTCCGGATGATCCAGCACGTCGCGGATCGACAACGTGTGCTCGTCCCCGCCCGCCAGGTCGAGCGCCAGCAGCTGGTCGGGCCCCGTGCGGGGGCTGCCGACCACCAGCGCGTGCCGCGCGCGCTGCGCGCGGGCGTAGGCGATCGACTCCGGGAGCTCCCGGGTCATGATGTCGCGCGCCACCGAGGCGCCGCGGTCGCGCAGCCGGCGGGCCAGCGACAGCGCCACCGTCTTCTCGCGGGTGAAGTCGATGATGAAGAAGTCGGGGCCGGGGAGCGCCACCTCCACGCCCTGCGCCTCCATCACCGCCAGCACGCGCCCCACGTCGAAGGCGAAGCCCACCGCCGGGCACTCGTAGCCGAACCGGCCCAGCATGTGATCGTAGCGCCCTCCCCCCGCCACCGAGGCGCCGAAGCCGGCCACGTACGCCTCGAAGTACGTACCCGAATAGTAGTCGAAGCCGCGCACGCCGCCCAGGTCGAGCAGCACGGCGTCGGCCAGCCCGTAGATCGTGAGCAGCCGGTAGACCTCGGAGAGGTTCGCCAGCGCCCTGGCCGAGCGCTCGTTGCGGGCGTGGACGGCCGCCTGCTCCAGCACGGCGGCGTGGCCGAACAGCGTGGGCAGCGCGCACAGCGCGTCGCCCACGTGGGCCGGCGGCGCGATCTCGCCCACCACGCGCTCGAGGGTCCCCACGTCCTTGCGGGCCAGCGCCTCCCGCAGCTCCTGCTGGCGGGCGGGGTCGGTCTTCACCTCCTCGAGGAGGCCGCGGAAGAAGTCCGGATGGCCGAGGTCGAGCTGGAAGCGGTCGAGGCCGAGCGCGCGCAGACCCTCGATCGTCATGGCGACGATCTCGACCTCGGCCTCCGGTTTCTCGAGGCCGATCAGCTCGACGCCGGCCTGGTAGAACTCCCGGTAGTGCGACACCCGAGGCTCGTCGTAGCGGAACACATTGGTGACGTAGCCCAGCCGCAGCGGCTTCGGCTCGTCCCGCAGGCGCGTGGCCACGACGCGGGCGATCTGCGGCGTGATGTCGGCGCGCAGGGCGAGCATGCGGCCGGTCTCGCGATCGACCAGCTTGAACATGTTCTCCTGCACGGCGAGGTCGGTCCCGGTCGCCAGGACGTCGGCGTACTCGAACGTCGGCGTGACGATCTCGCGATAGCCCCAGCGCCGGAACACGTCGAAGAGCCCGCGCTCGACGTGCCGCTTGCGGACCGCCTCGTCGGGCAGGTAGATCCGCGCCCCCCGCGGCAGCTGCGTGTGCAGCGGCCTCACGGCGCCGCCTCCGAGGATTCCCCGTCGAGGGCGTCGAGGTGGATGAGCGTGTTCATGCGGTGCACGGTGACCCAGTTGTCCTGGTACTCGATCTCGGTGATGCCGGCCGGTGAGGCGTCCACCGACCATAGCCGGTCGGGGCCGAGGCCGAGCGCGGCCAGCACGATCAGGCGCGTGACGATCGCGTGCGAGACGACCACCACCGTCTGGCCGCCGTGCTCGTCGCACAGCGCCGCCAGGCCGGCGGCCACGCGGGTGGCGACGGCCTCGAGGCGCTCGCCCGCCGGCGGATGGACGGCGTGCGGCGTCGCCCGCCACGCCTCGAACTCGGCCGGAAAGCGCAGGGCGACGTCGGTCCGCGTGAGCCCCTCCCACTCGCCGAACGCCATCTCGCGAAAGGCCGCCTCGACCCGCACGTCGAGCTTGTGCGGCGCGGCGATGAGCGCGGCCGAGTCACGGGCGCGGCCCAGTGGGCTCGCGTAGACGGCGCCCACGACCGCCCCCGCCAGCGCCCGGGCCACCGCCTCGCACTGCCGCCGCCCGCGCGGCGTGAGGGGCACGTCACGCGCGCCCGCGAAGCGCCGCTCGCGCGCGAACTCCGTCTCTCCATGTCGCACGGCGAAGAGCCTGACCGGTTTCACAACCCCCTCATTCTATCGCACTCAGCAGTCTTTCCCGGCGCCGCGCCATCGCCTATGCTCGACGCCGCCCTCACCTCTGGCTCAGGAGGCGCCCGATGCGCCACACCCGCCCGCTCTCGCTCGCGCTGCTGACACTGATCGCGGTGAGCCTCGTCGGCTGCGATCCCGAGGCCCGCGCGCTCAAGCCCGACGAGCGGGACCGCCTCACGGCCGCGCTCTCCCCGCTCATGCGCGCGGCCTGGGGCGCCGACGTCGCCCGGTGCCGCCTCTTCGCGGACGTCCTGGACAGCGACGACTTCTTCGCCGTCATGGCGGCCGGGTCCGACGGGCCATGCGACCTCGCCGTCCGCGTGACCGCCGCCGCGGTCAACACGTTGACGCCGGGCGCGCTGCAGACGCTCCTCGCCCACGAGCTGGGCCACGTCCGGAGCAAGCACAGCACCGGGATGGCGCGGGCGACGGAGATCCGGGGCGCCCGCACCGACGGCGGGCAGCAGTCGCGGCTGCGGATCGCCGGCCAGCAGTTCACGCCCGACGAGGAGACCGAGGCCGATCAGGCGGCGGCGGGGCTGATGACGACGGTCTGGCGCGGCGGCAACGTCGGCTGCCTGGCCACGGCCGATCTCTACGAGAACATCGCGCCGGATCGCAAGCGCTGGGGCGTGTGGCTCTCGCGCCATCCGTTCCCGGAGCGGCGCGTCGACGCCGTCGTGCAGGCCTGCGCGGCCGAGCAGCGTCGCGCGCCGCGCTAGCCCCCCCTCCGGCGTTCCGGTCCCTCACAGCTTCACGAGGCGGGCGGCGACGATGTCGGGCATCGCGCGGATCTCGTCCAGGGCGGCGGGGGGGATCGCGTCGTCGAGGTTGAGGATCGAGACCGCGCGGCCGCCGCGGCGCTCGCGCCCGAGCTGCATGCCGGCGATGTTGATCCCGTGGCGCCCGCACAGCGTGCCGATGCGTCCGACCACGCCCGGCACGTCCTGGTTGGCGAAGACCAGCATGAACCCCTGGGGCACGGCCTCCAGCGAGAACCCGTCGATGGCGACGAAGCGCGGCTCGCGCCGGTGGAACAGCGTGCCGGCCACCGAGGACACGCCGCGATCCGTCCGCAGCTCGGCCGTCAGCAGGCTCGCGTAGTCCGCGCTCTCGGTGGTGGACGTCTCGGTGACCCGCAGGCCACGGCTCTTGGCGATCAGCATCGCGTTCACGTCGGTGACGTGCTCGGCCAGGATCGTGCCGAGCACGCCGCGCAGGAACGCCAGCGTGAGGGCCGTCGTCGGGCGCTCGGCGACGTCGCCGGCGTAGGTCAGCCGCGCCTCGGCCATCCGGCCCTCGGCCATCTGGGCCAGGAAGCGGCCCATCGCCGCCGCCAGCCCGGCGTAGGGCACCTGCTCGCGCAGCGTCTCGGCGTCCATCGCGGGGAGATTCACCGCGTTGGTGACGACACCGCGCACGAGGACGTCGGCCACCTGGTCGGCGATTGCCAGCGCCACCGCAGCCTGCGCCTCGTCGGTGGCCGCGCCCAGGTGCGGCGTCACGACGACCTGCTCGAAGCGCAGGAGCGGATGGTCGGCCGGCGGCGGCTCCTGCTCGAAGACGTCGAGGGCGGCGCCGCCCACGTGGCCCGAGGCCAGCGCGCGCGTCAGCGCGGCCTCGTCGATGATCCCGCCCCGCGCGCAGTTGATCAGCCGCACGCCCGGCTTCGTGCGGGCCAGCTCGGCCTCGCCCAGCAGGTGGCGGGTGTCCCCGGTGAGCGGCGTGTGGATCGTGATGAAGTCGCTCCGGGCCAGGAGGTCGTCCATCTCGACGCTCTCCACGCCCAACCGCTCGGCGGCCTCGCGCGTGAGATAGGGATCGTAGCCGAGCACGTGCATGCGGAACGCGAGCGCGCGGCGGGCCACCTCGCTGCCGATGCGCCCCAGACCCAGGATGCCGAGCGCCTTGCCGAAGAGCTCCACCCCCTGCAGGCGGTTCTTCTCCCACCGCCCGGCCTTGAGCGTGGCGTCGGCGAGCGGCAGGTGGCGGGCGAGCGCCAGCAGCAGGCCCATCGTGTGCTCGACCACGGCCGTCGTGTTGCCCCCGGGCGTATTCATCACGATGATGCCGCGCTCGGTGGCGGCGGCCACGTCGATGGTGTCCACGCCGGCCCCGGCGCGCCCGACGACCTCCAGGCGCGTGGCGGCGGCGATGGCGGCGCGCGTGACCTTGGTGGCGCTGCGGACGATCAGGCCTTCACACTCGCCGATCCGCGCGATGAGCGCGCGCTCGTCGAGCGTGCCGGCGACGTCCACCTCGAGCCCGTGCTTGCGGAGGGCGTCGACACCGACGGCCTGCAGGGCGTCGGCGACCAGCACGCGCTTCACGACTTCTCGGCGAAGACTTTCTGAGCGCCGCGCACGCCGGCGCCGAAGTCGACGGGCTGGCCGAGGTCGGCGAGCACCTGCTCCAGCGCGGCCAGTGCCACGACCACGTCGAACTCGGCGGCGTAGCCCATGTGGCCCAGCCGGAAGATCCGGCCCTTCATCTCTCCCTGCCCGCCGGCGATCGTGATGTTGTGCGCCTGCGCATAGACCTTGACGATCTGCTCGCTGTCGACGCCGGGCGGCGCGATCACCGCGGTGACCGCCGGGCTCGGGGTGGCCTTGCAGAAGAGACCAAGGCCGAGCGCCTCGACGCCGGCCCGGGCGGCGCGGGCCAGCCGGTCGTGGCGCTTGAACACGTTGGCCAGTCCCTCGCGGTCCAGCATCTCGAGCACGGTGCGCAGCCCGATGACGATGGACACCGCCGGCGTGAAGTGGGCCTCGTTCTTGACGACGGTCCGACACTCGGCCGCGAGGTCGAAGTAGTATCTCGGCAGCCGCGCCGTCGTGTTCATCGCCCACGCCTTGTCGCTCAGCGCGCAGAAGCCGAGGCCGGGCGGCAGCATCAGGCCCTTCTGCGAGCCGGAGACCACGAGGTCCAGACCCCAGGCGTCCATCTGGAGGTCGGCGATGCCGAGGCTGGAGACGGCGTCGACCACGAGAATCGCGTCGGTCCCGCGGGTCACGGCGGCGTAGCCCCGCACGTCGTGGAGCACGCCGGTCGAGGTCTCGCTGTGCTGCGTGAGCACCGCCTTCGTCCGCGGATGGGCCGCCAGCGTCTCGGCCAGGCGCGCGGCGGTCACCGTCTCGCCGTAGGGCGCCGTCCGCTCGACGATCTCCAGGCCGTAGGCGCGGCCCAGCTCGAGCCAGCGCTCACCGAACTTGCCGGCGCTGACGACGACGACGGTGTCGCCGGCCGACAGCGTGTTGACGAGCGCGGCCTCCATCGCGCCGGTGCCCGAGCACGCCAGCGGGATCACTTCCTGCGAGGTCTGCACCAGCCGCTTGAGCCCGGCCCGCACCTCCACGAACAGCGCCTCGTACTCCGGCGTGCGGTGGTGGATGATCGGCTGCGCCATGGCGAGCAGCACTTCGCTCGGTACCGGGGTGGGTCCCGGCGCCATCAACTGGTACTTCTTCATCGGCTCTACGGCCTCCTCGGTGCCGGCTGAATCGTGTTCGATATTAGCATGCCGCTTTGCGTCGAATCGGCGCGGCCGAGCGCGGTGACGAAGATCGCGTCGCGGCCGGCCGCGTGCGGCGAGAAGAAACGGACGACGTCCGCGTCGTAGAACGTGAGCCCGCTGGCGCCGAAGCCCGTCCCGTAGGCGGCGAGGTAGGCGCGGCCGCCCGCGATGCCCGCGTGCAGATTGGCCAGCCGATAGCCGCGCTCGCCCCAGGCGGCGAGGATCGCGTCGAGCGGCGCCAGAAAGAAGATGGTCGCCGCCGCGTCGCCGCCGATCGCCTGCTCGAGCGTGAGGTAGGCCGCCTCGCGTCGGAACTCGCCCGGGCGCACGGTCACCAGCCCGCGGCCGGGCCAGTACGCGTACGCACCCGGCGCGATCCCGTCGACGGCGTTGACGATGACGTAGAGATCGACGAGGCCGTCCGGCCCGTCGGCCGGCACCGGCCGCGTCGCCGCCCACAGCGCGCTCGCCAGCTCCGGCAGCGACAGCGCCTCGTGGCCGAACCGCCGCGTCGAGCCGCGCCGCTGGATCGCCTCGCCGAGCGGCAGGCTCTCCAGCGCCGGCTTCGGCAGCGCAATCAACGGACCGCGCGGCTCGCGCGCGGGTGGCGCGGTCCCCCGTCGCCACGCCACGACCTCGGCGGCGGTGGCCAGGCCGGAGGCGCGGTGGATCTCGCGGAGCGCGGGATAGTCGACGTCCTCGCTCGACAGCGGCATCACGTCGTGGGCAAGCGCCGGCAGGTCGCCGGGCGCCGCCGCGGGCGCGCTCTCGGGGCCGAGCGCCACCAGCTCCAGCGCCGCCTCGCGCTCCGGATCGACGCCGAGCAGACGATTGATCTCGTCGTCCACGAACCCGGTGACGAGCGCCGGCGCCAGACCCAGCACGTCGCCGACGGCCAGCGCGTTGGCGAGCATCGTGCCCGAGTCCCAGAACAGATGGCGGTAGCCGCGGGCCTGGTACTTCCAGGTGTTGCGCCAGTAGATCGCGCTCAGTACCAGCGTCGCCGCGCGACGCGCGAGCGCAGGCTCGGCCGCGGCGCCGGCGACCGCCGCGCGCACGTCGCCCGAGCGCAGCCGGCGCAGCGTGAAGTCGCCCGGACAGAAGTGATAGAGCCCGGGCGCGAGACCCTCGACCTCGCCGGCGATGAGGTACACCTCGGTCTGGTAGAGCGCCCCGGTCGACGCCGCCGCGCGGAACAGCACCTCGCCACCGCCCGGGTACGTCTTCTTCTTGGTGACCCCGGCCGTGTAATAGAGGAGGGCGGTCAGCGCGCGTAGCGTGAGTCGTGTCGCCAGGGCCGCCGGCGAGGCCAGCGCCTGCAAGGTCGGTACCGGCGGCACGTCGACGTCGCGCGGCAAGGGCACCGTGGGCGCGTCCGTGTAGACCTTGAACGGAAACGGCTTGTTGCCCCAGTCGAGCGTGTGACCGCTGGTGCGCACGGAATACGGCGTGTGCGCCGTCTCGTCGTGGAACCGCCGCGCCACCGAGCTCACGCGACCGATTGTACCGTTGACATGGGGGCCCCGACATGGCCCCCAAACCCCCCAACGTTCGCGACGCCCCGGCGGAGCCGTGGCGCCGCTCTGTCGCGCGTGCGCTGGCGCTCCTCGACAACCCGAGGAGGCCCCTCGCCGGATCGAGGGCCGCGCTCGTCAGGCGCGGCGGCGGCGATCTCCTGACGAGCGGCGGCCGAGGCGCACGCTCCGGCCCGACACGCGTTCGCCGGTGTCCGCGCGGAAGTAGCCCAGCC
Organism: Methylomirabilia bacterium; assembly: GCA_041493815.1. GTDB lineage: Bacteria > Methylomirabilota > Methylomirabilia > Rokubacteriales > CSP1-6 > AR5. The sequence goes on along the minus strand of JBGPZN010000059.1, from coordinate 1,561 downwards.
GCACCTCCTGCCCGGAGTCCGCGTGGACGAGCTTCGACCGCGTGTAGGCGTGGCGCGACCCCCACGCGGCCAGCGCGCCGATCACCACACCGAGCTCCTGGCCCTTCGCCGTCAGCTCGTACTCGGCCCGCGGCGGGTGGTCGGAGTAGAAGCGGCGCGTGACCAGGCCGTGCTCTTCCATGAGCTTGAGCCGGTCCGACAGGATGTTGGGCGCCAGCCCCGGCAGCCCGGTCTGCAAGTCCTGGAAGCGGCGCGGGCCGCCGAGCAGGTCCCGCACGAGCAGCAGCGTCCAGCGGTCGCCCACGAGCTCGAGCGTCTTGGCGACCGGGCAGCGCTGGCCGTACTCCTTCTTCGGCACGCCCGCATTGTAGGCGGAGGCTTGACAGACATGCAAGTCACTACTAATTTGAAAGTCATGGCCTCCACCATCGCCGCGCCGCCGATGGCGGCCCGCACCAGGCGCCTGCTGGAGGGGCCGGTGGCGCCGACCCTGCTGGGCCTGGCCGCTCCCAACGTGCTGGTCATGGTGCTCCAGGCCGTCGTGACCACGCTCGACGCGGTGTTCGTCGGCTGGCTCGGGTCGGCGGCGCTCGCCGGCGTCTCCCTCGTCTACCCGCTGGTCATGCTCATGCAGACGATGTCGGCCGGCGGCATGGGGGGCGGTGTCGCCTCGGCGGTGGCGCGCGCGCTGGGCGCCGGACGGCGGGCCGAGGCCCAGGCGCTGGCCGTCCACGCCATCCTGATCGCGCTGGTGATGGCGTCCCTCTTCACGACCGGCCTCCTGCTCGGCGGGCCCGCCGTCTACCGTGCCATGGGCGGCACCGGCGACGCGCTCGCGGCCGCCCTCACTTACTCGCACGTGATGTTCGGCGGCGCCGTCGTCTTCTGGCTGCTCAACACGCTGGGGAGCATCGTGCGCGGCACCGGGACCATGGCGTTGCCGGCCGCGGTCATGTCGGGCTCGGCCGTCGTGTACCTGGCGCTGGCGCCGGCCCTGGTGATGGGCTGGGGCCCGTTCCCGCGACTGGGCGTGGCGGGGACGGCGACGGCCAATCTCAGCGCGTTCGGCCTCGCCACGCTCGTGCTGGCCGTCTATCTCTGCTCGCCGTGGAGCACGGTCCGGCTCTCGGTGCGGGGCGTCCGATTCCGGCGAGAGCTCTTCTGGGAGATCCTGCGTGTCGGCGCCCCCGGCTCGCTGAACACCATTCTCACCAACCTGACCGTGGTGCTGATGACCGGGCTGGTCGGGCCCTTCGGCACCGCCGCGCTTGCCGGGTACGGCATGGGCGCGCGGCTCGAGTACATCCAGATCCCGCTCGTGTTCGGAATGGGCTCGGCGCTGGTCGCGATGGTCGGCACCAACGTGGGCGCCGGACAGATCGCGCGCGCCGAGCGTATCGCCTGGACCGGCGCCGGCCTCGCCGCCGGCGGCACCGCGTCGATCGGTCTCGTCGCCGCCGTCGTCCCCGGCGCGTGGCTGGGACTCTTCACGACCGAGCCGCAGGTGCACGCCGTCGGCGCGACGTATCTGCTGATCGTGGGCCCGGCGTACGGATTCTTC